>LVAZ01000140.1 GCA_001603055.1 Victivallales bacterium Lenti_02 | reverse complement strand
GGCCAGCCCCCCCCGCCCGCCTTCTTTCTGGCGCTGCTCGACGACCCCCAGCCCGACATCCGCCAGGCCGCCGCCCGCGCCCTCCTCGCCCGGTCGACCGTCCTGGCCCCCGCCGACATCCAGCGCCTGCTGCGCAGCAAGTTCCCCGACGTGCGCCAGGCCGCCCTGGGGCGGGCCCGCCTGCTGCCCCCGGCCCAGGCCAGGGAATTCCTCATCGACGCCTGCCTGGACGAGGATTTGGACGTCCGCTGCGGCGCGCTCATGCAGCTCGCCCTGGGCAACCTGCCGGACTGGGAGGAAATTCTGGTCCAGTCCCTCCACGACCCCGAGCCCCGGGTGCGCGAGACCGCCTTCAACGCCCTCGCCCTCCGGCGCAGCCCGACCACTCTCCCCCTCCTTCTGGAGTTCCTGAAAACCTGCCGGGACCCCGAACTGGGCCAGCAGATCCGCCAGCTTGTCGGCCTTGTGCAGCAGCCCCCCCCGCCCGGCCAGCCACCCCGGCCCATCCGTCCTCCGCTGCGCCCGACCGTGCCGCCGAATCCCTAGCGCAAATCCCGGCAGGAACCAAACCGTTGTTCGGGTAACAGTTTCGTGAAACGCCCCATCAGCCAACGAGGTTCCACGTGCCGCTGACCGTCCTTCCCGAGGGCCTGACCCTCGACGCCGGCCATACTCTTCTGTTTCCCGATCCGGCCCTGGGCGAGATGTACGCCTGCAAGCTCGCCGGCCTGGGGCTCCATGTCGCTCCCGACTGGGTCGACCAGAACTTCCCCGCCGCCTGGGCGGCGGCCCGCGATGCCCAGGGCGGCCTGGTCTACGGCACCACCCACGAGGAGGGGCTCGCCTTCTGGATCGAGGTCAACCGCAGGCTCTTCCCCCCCGGAAAACTGTCCGCCGAAGACCTGGAATCCTTTGTCGGCGACCTCTACGACAGCTATGCCCGCGCCGAAAACTGGCGGGTGACGCCCGCCCTCGACCGCCTGCTCGGCTACTGCCGGGAACTCGCCATCCCCGTCGCCCTGGTCAGCAACTGGGACCAGCGGCTGCGCGCCCTGCTGACGGAACTGGGGTTGGTGGACCGCTTCCAGACGCTGGTCATTTCCGCCGAGATCGGCATCGAGAAGCCGGACCCGGACATCTTCGCCCATGCCCTGCACCAACTGGGCACCACCGCCGCAGGCACCCTCCATGTGGGCGACTCCTGGCGCGAGGACATCCTCGGTGCCCATGCCGTCGGCATGAAGGCGCTCTGGCTCGCCCCCACCGACACTACGCCACCCCAGGCCCTCCCGCGCGTCTACCAGGCGGACAGCGTGGAAGCCCTCGCCGACTATTTCGCCTTGGCCATCGACCCTGTACGTTGAGGCATCCCCCCTTTTGGTAGCCCATTCCATGACTATACGTTCGCGCCAATTCCGCCTTGCTTTCCTGTTTGTTCCCATGAGCCTCGCGCTGCTGGCGAACCCCCTGCCCCTGAGCGACTTCGCCAAGGGACCCGGCGGCTGGCAGCGCCGCACCTACACCCCGGCCAACGAGCCCCAGCTCGCCAAGCTGCAAACCCGCCCCGCCGCCGACGGGCAGCCCGCCGCTCTGGCTCTCCCGGTCAACCTCCCCGGCAAGAACGAATACGTTCTGCCGCTCAACCGTTCCTGGCAAGGCTACCAAGTCCTGGAACTCGATTTCACCCTGCCCGAGGGGCTCCCCGCCGAGCCGCCGGAAGGCATCGTCGGCCGTCTGCCGGAACAGACCTACCTCTACGTCTTCACCAAGGACTGGGACCATCTCTGGCGGCAAGTCCGCCTCCCCGTGCCCAACCGCCCCGGCCCCTGGACCGTCCGCGTTCCCATCGCGGGCGACGCGGCGGTGGCCCAGTGGCAGAGCATCGGCCACGGACGCCCCTGGAACCCGGTCATCACCCGGGCATTGCTCGAAATGGGCTGCGCCTTCAATCTCGAACCCGGCGCGAACGCCACCTTCGCCGGCGAGGTTCTGCTCACCGGCGTGCGGCTCGCCGACCCCGGCGTCCCCGTGGCGGAAACCGTCTTCCGCGAGCTGTCCTTGCTGCCCGACTCGCCCCAGGTCGGCAAACGCTGCGAAATCACCTTCGAGTACGGCGAATGGCTCGCCGATCCCTTCGATCCCGCCAAGACCGACATCACCGCCACCATCACCCAGCCCGACGGGAACACCGTCGCCATCCGCGCCTTCTACTTCGAGGACTTCCTCTACAATCCCGAGATCGAGGACAAGGCCAGCACCCTGGTGCCCCAGGGCCGTCCCCAGTTCAAATTCCGCTACTGCCCCCTCCAACCCGGACGGCACGAGGTCGCCATCACCGCCAACACCAACGGCCGCACCGCCACCGCTCCCCCCTTCGGCTTCACCGCCCTGCCTGCGGACCCCGACTACCGCGGCTTCGTCCGCCGCGACCCCCAGGAGGAAGTCTTCCTCGCCTGGGAGAGCGGCGAGACTTTCTGGGGCCTCGGCATGAACGTCCGCTCCCCCTACGACAACCGTTACGTCGGCATCGCCCCCTATTCCCAATGGCGCGACGAGGGACTGCCCCTCTACGAACGGCTCTTCGCCGAGTACGAACGGCGCGGCATCACCGTCGTCGAGGTCTGGATGTGCTCCTGGTGGCTCGCCCTCGAATGGATCAACGACGCCCCCGGCTTCCACGGGGTCGGCCACTACAACCAGTACCGCGCCTGGATGCTCGACCGCATCCTCGAAGCCGCCGAACGCCACAACATCGTCCTCCTCCTCGCCTTCAACAACCACGGCAAGTTCGGCATGATGTACGATACCGAATGGGACCGCAACCCCTACAACAAGGCCTGCGGCGGCTTCCTCGACAACTGCGAGCAGTATTTCACCGACCCACGCGCCCGCGAGGCCTTCAAACGCACCTGCGACTACATCGTCGCCCGCTGGGGATACGCCCCCAACATCATGAGCTGGAAGCTCTTCACCGAGGTGGACCTGACCGGGACCACCATGGAGTTCTACCTCAAGCCCGAGGTCGCCGAATGGCACCGCGAAATGGGCGCCTACCTCAAGAGCATCGACCCCAACCGGCACCTCGTCACCACCCACTGGATGCTCAGCTACCACCGCATCAACGCCGCCATCGCCGATCTTCCCGAGCTGGACTTCCTCACCACCGACGCCTACTACCAGGGCGGCGGCACCCAGCGCCTCCTCGATCTGCTGCGCGGCGGCACCGACTTCGCCCGTGCCCGCCGCAAGCCCCTCCTCATCACCGAATTCGGCGGCTCCCCCTATGCCGACACCATGGGCAATCTCGTCAAACAGCTCCATCTCGGCATCTGGGTGGGCTTCTTCACCGAGGCCCCCGCCAGCCCCATGTACTGGTGGTTCGCCCTCGCCGACGAGAAGGACCTCCACCCGCGCCTCGCCTCCCTGCACCGCTACTCCCTCGGCGAGGACCGCCGCGGGCTCGCCATAAACTTCCGAAACCTGCCCGAAACCACCCTCGCCGTCTACGAGATGACCGGCCCGAACCGCTACTTCGCCTGGCTCTTCGACGCGGCCTACTACACCGCCGCCACCGAGAACCTGACCCCCCAGGGCTGGAAGGACATCCCGCTCCCCGTCCAGGGCCTCGCCCCCGGCGCCTACACCCTCGAAATCTGGGACGTGGCCAAGGGGGTCGTCGCCGAGCAACGCCCCCTGACCATCGCCGAAGGCAGCGGCACCATCACCATCCCGCTGCCCCCCTTCACCCTCGATCTGGCCCTAAAAATCAAACCGTCCGAAGCGGGCAGGTAGTCGCTACACCCCGGCGAACTTGGTGAAGATGTCGCGGAAGATGGCGTCCCGCTTGCAGTGGGTTCCCACCCGCATCAGTGGGCGGTTCCAGTCGGCGCTGTAGGTGATGCGCTCGGTGAGAACCGGGGTATGGACCAGGGTCGAGGGCAGCCAGGACGCATTCACCAGATAAGCCACGGCCGAGACGTCCCAGATCACCTTGGACCAGGCGAAGTGGTCCTCGTGGTAGGAGGCCACGATGTCGCAGAGATAGTCGCCGAGGGCACCCTTGCCGCGCAGCCAGGCATCGAGTTCGGGAATGGTGGTGCGCAGATGCTCGGCCACGTTGGTGCAGGGAATCTGCACCAGGGGCACGCCCGAGTCGAACAGCACCTGCGAGGCGGGAATGTCCTGCTGGAGGTTGAACTCCCGCGCGGTCGGCCAGTCGTGGGGCTGCCCCCCCAGCCAGACGACCACGATCTTCTCGATGATCTCCGGAGCCAGCAGAATGGCGCTGGCCACGTTGGTGGGCGCCCCGATGGTGAGCACGAAAAGCGGCTCGTCCGAAGACTTCGCCTTGGCAATCAGATCGCGGGCGGCGGGACTGTCCACCGGCTGCCCCGGACCGGGCAGATAGCTGGTCGAGCCCTTGAAGACGAACCCGTCGGCGGCGGGCCGCTTCATCCGCTCCATCACCCGCAGTATCTCGTCGTAGCTGCGTTCCATCCCCTGCAGCGGGCCATTCGAGCGGTTGTTGTGGAACGGCGCGGCATAGACCGCCTCCAGCCCGCACGCCTCCGGCGACAGCAGGGCATAGGCCAGGGCGAACTGGTCGTCCACCTCATTGTAGGTATCGGTGTCGAGCACCGCCCGCACCCGGCCCTGCGGCGAGGTCAGACGCTGAAGAAGAAGCTCGGTCGGGAGTTTGGGAAAGGTGGGCATCGTGCGCTCCGCTATGGAAACCAGTTTCAGGGGAAAACGAGAACCATGCATACCTATGCCATCGCCTCGCCGCAATGCGAACCCGCACACCTGCCAAAATCATCCGGAAAACACCGACCCGACCTGCCGGCCGGGGTACCTGCCGCGAGCATGGCGAACGGCACAAACAAACGGCCCCGTCGGGCATGCACCCGACGGGGCCGGAGAGGGAAAGGAAAACCCTACTGGTACGAGTTGGTGTTGTCGCGGGTCCAGGGGCCGAGATTGCCGTCGCGATAGGTGAGAATCTGGAGCAGGGGAACACTCTCCACATGCCCGTCGGCGAAGAGGACGTTGGTGCGCCCGCCGTGCAGACCGAAACTGCCGCTCGCCGTCGTCGTCTGCTGCCGGTTGCCAGTGTCCGCCGCATAGTCGGCGGGGAAGGTGCGGTTGCAGGACGCCTCGAGCACCACATAGGTCCCGGAGACATCCGTGAAGGAACTCATGGCCGAATTGCCGGGACCATTGTAGCTGCCGGTGCCCGGGAGACCCGCGTTGTAGGCATACCGCGAACGGATGCGGCAACCGTTGGTGTTGACCACGCTAGGCCCTTGGTAGTTCCGGTTGGTGGCCTCGGGGACCGACGGGTCGAGACCGCTGCTCGGGCAGCCGAAGGTCTTGATGTCGCCCACATAGGGGAAGATGCGCGTGTTCCAGTGACCGCCGCGCGTGACCCCGTTCTCGACCGTGGACGGATTGCCGTCGTAGCGGACCGTCCGCTCCTTGTTGTCGTCGGTGTACATGATCCAGCCCAGGCCAATCTGCTTCATCTGGCTCGTACAGGAAATGGCCCGCGCCTTCTCCCGGGCCTGCTGGAGAGCCGGCAGCAGCATCGAGGCCAGGATGGCGATGATCGCGATCACCACCAGCAGTTCGATCAGCGTGAAGGACGAGTGCTTTCTGTTCATTCGGGCATCCTTTTTACCAGTGACGAACCTATTTTTCACAAACGTCACAACTATTATCTCTCATTTCACAAATAATTCAAGCGACCAAAGGGCAGGCCGCTGAAAATCCTCTCCCGTCGCCGATGGAATCCCCATTCCCAAGCACAAAAAAACCGGCGGTGGAAGCCACCGCCGGCCGAGAAAACATCGCGCGACGCCAGGTCAGGGAAGATACGAGTTGGTGTTGTCGCGGGTCCAGGGGCCGAGATTGCCGTCGCGATAGGTGATGATCTGGAGCAGGGGAACACTCTCCACATGCCCGTCGGCGAAGAGCACGTTGCTGCGCCCGCCGTGCAGCCCGTAGGTGCCGCTGGTGGTCACCGTCCGCTGGTTGTTGCCGGTCCCCGAGCTGTTCCGGTCGGGGGCGTCGTTCGGGAAGGTGCGGTTGCAGGAGGCCTCGAGCACCACATAAGTGCCGGACGGCGTGGTGAACTGACTCATGGCGGCATTGCCGGGACCGTTGTATTGACCGTAGTGGCTGCCGGCGTTGTAGGCGTAGCAGGAACGGATGCGGCAGCCGTTCGCATTCACCACGCTCGGACCCTGGTAGTTGTGGTTCGGGTTGGAAGAAGAGGTGTTGGGCACCGTCGGGTCGATGTTCGACGAGGGGCAGCCGAAGGTCTTGATGTCGCCCACATAGGGGAAGATGCGCGTGTTCCACTGATCGCCCCGCCGGACGCCATTCTCGATCGTGACGCCGGGAATGTTGCCGAGGTAGCGGACGGTGCGCTCCTTGTTGTCGTCGGTGTACATGATCCAGCCCAGACCGAGCTGCTTCATCTGGCTCGTGCAGGAGATGGCCCGCGCCTTCTCCCGCGCCTGCTGCAAGGCAGGCAGCAGCATCGAGGCCAGGATGGCGATGATCGCGATCACCACCAGCAGTTCAATCAGCGTGAAGAACGAGTGCTTTCTGTTCATCCAGACATCCTTTTTCCAGTCAGAACCCTTGTTTTTTGACACACGGAGGCAAGAAATTTATCAATTTTCATAGAATATTCAAGCGGGGCAAGGGCTGTTTCCCGCCGCCAATCCTAGGCTTTTCCGGCTTCGCCCCGCCGACAAAAAACGCCCCCGGCTGGGTATGCCGGGGGCGTTAGTTCGGAACTGGGGCTGGATTCTAGTAGTACGTGCTGGTGTTGTCCCGGGTCCAGGGACCGAGGCTGCCGTCCCGGTAGGACATGATCTTCGAGAGGGTTTCGCTGTCCACATGCCCGTCGGCGAAAAGGATGTTGCTGCGGCCACCGTGCAGACCGAAGGTGCCGGAGCTGGTCACGACCCGCTGGCGGTTGCTGTCGTCCGCCCCCGGATAGTCCGCCGGGAAGGTGCGGTTGCACTGGGCCTCGAGGACCACATAGGTCCCGGAAGGCGTGGTGAAGGAACTCATGGCGGCGTTGTCGGGACCGTAGTAGCGCTGGCCGGCGGTGCTCCGGTAGGTTCCCGAGTTGTAGCCGTAGTTCGAGGAAATGCGGCAACCGTTCGCGTTGGGCACGCTGGGACCCTGGTAGTTGCGGTTGCCGCCCTCGCCGGTGGTCGGCACGGTCGGGTTCCGGTTCGCCGAAGGACAACCGAAGGTCTTGATGTCGCCCACATAGGGGAAGATGCGCGTGTTCCAGTGCGCCCCGCGGGTGATCCCGTTCTCGACATTCGAGCCATTGCTTTCGTAGCGGACCGTGCGCTCCTTGTTGTCGTCGGTGTACATGATCCAGCCCAGGCCGAGCTGCTTCATCTGGCTTGTGCAGGAAATGGCCCGCGCCTTCTCCCGCGCCTGCTGGAGAGCGGGCAGCAGCATCGAGGCCAGGATGGCGATGATCGCGATCACCACCAAAAGTTCGATCAGCGTGAAGGGGGATGACTTTCTTCGGAACATGACCACATTTCCTTTTCTGTTGTTTCCCTGCTAGTTACACACGCGGTTCATAATAATTCATACGGCAATCATCGGGAATTATCACCAATTTCAACAGAAAATCAAATGGTTCAGCAGGAAAAAAACTCACGCTCCGGTTTCACGCCTCTGCCAAAACCAACTCATGGCAAGCCCTCGGTCAAGGTTGCGTGAGAACTGCCTCCGCCGCCTTGATGTCCCGGCGAATGCGGCCACATTGGGGCGTGTTCGGCCCGTGCCCAGAGGAAAATCCCAGCATGAGAGTCCCCATGAAACTGTCCCGTCTGCTACTCTCCGCCCTCCCCTTTCTGCCGTTCGGCGCACCGGCCGAGGAACCGCCCGACGCCAGGGTGGTCCGGCTGGGCGAGTTCGTGGTGGAGGAAAGCGCCGCCGAGCGGGATGTGGTGAAGCATCCGGGGCTGGCTTCGCCGGCCCTGGAGATCGCCACCTCGTCGGTGGAACGCCTTCAGCTCGAACTGCAGAGCGGCGCGGTGCTCAGCGACGCCATCGAGTTCGCGCCCGGCATCTTCACCGAGACGCGGGGCCGCAAGGAGAAAAGCTTCAGCTCCTTCCGCGGGCAAATCTACCCCTATCCCGACTACGCCCTGAACGGCATCTGGCAGCGCGAGTTCCAGGACTTCTCCTCGGTCTTCCCCGCCGCCGCCATCGAGCGGATCGAGATTCTGCGTTCGAGCGGGGCGCTCACCATCGGCCCCAACTCCGGCCTGGTCGGGGCGATCAACCTCATCCCCCGCCGCTTCGACGAGCAGACCACGGTCCTCGACGCCCGCTACGGCACCCACAACACCGCCCTGTCCAGCGTCGTCACCGGCGACTCCTCCGCCAACGGCTACTACACCATGGGCGCCAACTGGTGGTCCACCTCCGGGCCGGACGACGAGAACGCGGCCGAGCGCATGCTCAGCTTCTTCGCCACCGGCGGGCTCCAGCTTCCCGACGGGCTCCGCCTCGAGGCGATGGCCTTCTACGCGCGCGGGGAGCGGGAACTGCGCCGGGCCCAGGACCCCGCCGCCAACAATCTCAAAAACCAAATCCAGCAGTTCTCCCCCAACACCTACTGGGGCGGCACCCTGCGCGCCATTCTCGAACACAACGACGACGCCTCCACCGAGCTGACCCTCGGCTATTTCCGCCGCGAACCCGTCTTCGAACAGTTCCGGCCCACCGTCCAGGTCATCGACGAGGCGGACTGGGAATACACGGCCGGCTTGGTCCACGCCCGCCGGCTCAGCGAAGACAACACCCTCCGCCTCGGAGTGCAGTGGAACCAGTGGGTCTGCCCGGAGGGCAAGCGCTCCTATATCGGCTCGCCCATGGACGTACACACCTTCTCCGGCTTCATGATCGACGAGCAGCGCCTCGGCGACCTCACCCTCGACGCCGGCCTCCGCTACACCCGCAGCTACCACAACAAATACACCCAGCGGACCTTCGCCCTCACCGGCGAAAACCTCAACGCCTTCCCCATCGAGAACGAATGGGACGATCCGGTTCTGACCGCCACCTTCGGCGCGAAATACGCGCTGACCGAAGCCGTCGAGCTGTTCGGGCATTTCGCCGCGGGCACCGTCGCGGCCCCGCCCGGCGCCACCAGCGTGGCCGGAACCACCCTCGGACGCGAAACCCGCCTCATGCTCGATGCCGGCGTCAAATTCGAGCGGCCCGACTGGGGCATGCTGAAAATCGGCGGCTTCCTCGTCGAGCGCCTGGATGCCATCGTGCTGACCGATACGACCTTCAATGTCGGCGGCACCGACTACTACTGCCACGCCAACCAGGATGTCCGCCAGTACGGCCTGGAAATCGAGGCCCGCAGCGCCCGGATCATGGAATACTTCGAACTCTTCGCCGCCGCCACCCTGATGGAATCCCGCCGCCGGGACGGCGGCTGGACCGACTACCGGGAAATCCCCGGCCAGATCGTCACCTTCGGCATCTACGGCGTATTCGGGCCGGTGGACATCAACCTCTTCGGCAAATACGTCGGCGGCTACGAGAACCGCCGCTTCGCCGCCGGTGGACAGTACCACGACCTGGGCGACTTCCTGGACCTCAACCTGACGGCCGGCTACAGTTTCGGCACGGAACGCCGGACGCGCCTGTACGTCGTGCTGGAAAACCTGCTCGACGACGAATATTCGACCGTGAACAGCTATCCCGACTACGGCTTCCTGGCCTCGGTCGGCGTGCGCCATATCTTCTAGGAACGGCATGGTTCTCCCCAGTTTCGTCAAGTTGATTCTCTGCGGCACGCTCGCGGGAGCGGTGGGTGGCCTGCTGGGCGGGCTGCCCACCGTGGCGCGGGGAGGCCTGCTGGGCCTGCTGCTGACCCTGCTGGTGCCGCCGCTCAACTGGCTGTCCCGGCGGGCGGAGGACGAAAGCGGCGAAGCGCCTCTGCTGCTCCTCCCCAATCTGGGCTGCGGCCTCGCGGCGGGGCTGGCCGCCGTCCTGCTTGGCCGCTGGCTCGATACCCGGCTTCCCTACCCGGCAAACGCCGCGCAGATTCCCGGCTGGTTCAGCGACCTCGCCGTCCTGCTCACCCCGGCCCTGATGCTGGCGGGCTACCGTCTGCGGCTGCGCTCGCCCCGCTGGCACCGGGCCATGCCCTTCCTGGTCTGGCTCGGCGCCGCCCTGCCCGACGGCCTGCGCTTCCTGCCCCTGGTCCGGCACGACCCCGGCTTTGCCGCCCCCGCCTTCCTCGGGGCCTTCGCCGGAGTCGCCGTCTTCGTCTTCGGCTGGCTGCTCTCCCTCCGGCTGCACGATGCCGAATACGATGTCCACGATCTCGATGAGGACGAGCCCAGCCTGCGCCGCAGCCTGGCCCGGCTGGCGGTGCGTCTCCTGGCCGTGGCGGCGGTGCTGTTCTGCACCGCCTACCTCTTCGCCCGGCAGGTGGGCTTTGCCCACTCCTGGCACATGGCCGTGGTCTGGAACCATCCGGAACTGGCCGAACGGGTGTCCGGCCAGCTCTACTCCGCCCATCCCACCCCCGGCAACCGGCACCAACTGGACCTCAAACGGACCGCGCCCGAAACCACTTGGCCCGGCCTGCTGGAAGTCAATTCCCACGGCGACGCCCTGCTCCTCGGCGACAGCATCGTCGTCGCCGAGAAGACCGCCGTCCGGGGCTGGAACCTGGAAACCGGCGTCATGACCATCGAATTCCCCATGGAATGGGCCTCCCTCGCCCTCTCCCCCGACGGCCGCTTCCTCGCCTGCGTGGGCAACCACTCGGGCGACGCCCCCAACGACCTCCGCCTCGCCATCCTGAAAACCGAGGACGGCACCATGATTCACGACCTGACCGTCGGCTTCCAGCGCCAGGGCCTCTGCTGGACCGCCGACGGCCAGAAGATCGTCGGGGTCGTCGAAATGGACAAAATTCCGACGCTGTTCGCCTTCACCCTGAAAGGGGAAACCAGCGCCATCCTCTGGCCGGGAAAACGCCCCCGGCTCGAACCCGCGACCGGGGCCATTCTCTACCTGCACGACGATGCGCTCTGGCGGCGTTTCCCCGACCGCGAAGAGCCGGAACGGCTGGTCGGCGGGCTCGACGGCGTCACGGACTACCGGCTGGCGCCGGACGGCGGCCTGCTGCTGGTGGCCCGCGAACGCCTGCACCGTTTCGGCGCCATGCGCCACTATCTGCTGGCCATCGATCCCGCCTCCCCCGCGCAGCGCCACGCCCTTGATTCCCGGCACATCCCCTCCTGGTGCCTCTGGCAACCCTGAAAATAGGATGCCCCCCGCAACCTGTGTCACGAGGGGCACCTGTATCTAAACAGGGAGGCGTGATATGCGCCCGCACCTGATAGAAGCCACAGCCAAATTGTCAATTCATCTACCGCATATGACGAGGCCACCAGCCCAAGGTTCCCGAATTCCGCCGCCCGAAACCCATTTTTCTTTCACCTTTCGCCCATGACCACCCCCCTGCCCTGCTTCCGCAACTGGCTCTTCGCCCATGCCGCCGAGATCGACGCCCTGCTGCTCGATGTGGACGGCGTGCTGATGACCTCCCGCCGCCCCCTCCCCGGCAGCCGCGAGCTGGTGGCCGCGCTCCGCGAACACCGCATCCCCTTCCTGCTGCTCACCAACGACGGCTGCAACTCGCCCGGACAGAAACTGGCCGACCTCGCCCACAGCGGCCTCGAATTCCAGCCCGGCGAGCTGGTCTCCTGCGGCCACGCCCTCGAGGAATGCGTCGCGGAACAGGGCTGGCGGGACGACACCTTCTTCCTGATGGGCGACCTGGGCGACCCCTGCTACGCCCAAGCCGCCCGGCTCCGCACCACCCGCGATCCGGCGGCGCTGGAGGGCGACACCTGCCGGGGAATCCTGATCGGGGAAAAAAGCTACGACTGGGAACCGACCATCACCGCCGTCTTCAACTTCCTGGTCCGCCATCCCGCCGCCCCCGTGGTCGTGCCCAATCCGGACATCTTCTTCCCCCTGGCGGACGGACGGCGGCATCCCGCCTCGGGCGCGACGGCCGGCTTCCTCGGCCTGCTCTGCCGGGCCTGCGGCATTTCCCTGGAACCGATTTTTCTGGGCAAGCCCCATGCCCCGATCTTCCGCCACGCCCAGCGGGTGGTGGAGCAGCGAGTCGGGCACCCCGTGCTCCCCTCCCGTTTGTTCATGCTGGGCGACTCCCTCACCGGCGACATTCGCGGCGGCAGGAACTATGGTACCCGCACCGGCCTCATGCTCACCGGCATCACCTCCGCCGCCATGCTGGCCGCCAGCGACCTCCAGCCCGAGCTGGTTTTCACCTCCCTCTAACCACAAACCGAGCCGAGTGTCCCATGCCGCACATCACCGAGCCCGCCCGCGAGATTCCCGTCGCCGCCGAATACGATGTCCTGGTCTGCGGAGCCGGTCCGGCCGGCGTCGCCGCCGCCCTGGCCGCCGCCCGCGCGGGCGCCCGCACCGGGCTGGTCGAGGTCCACGGCTGCCTGGGCGGCATCTGGACCGCCGGCCTGCTGGCCTATTTCCTCGATGTCAACAACAAGCCGGGCATCATGGCCGAACTCATCGCCGAGCTTGAGAAGCGCGGTGCGCGGGCACACGACTCGCAGGGCCGACCCACCTGCGCCTTCGATGTCGAGGAGGTCAAAATCCTCCTCGAAGAGCGCTGCCAGGCGGCCGGGGTGGACATCCGCCTCCACACCCGCCTGGTCGCCGCCAGGGTCGCGGACGGACGCCTCACCCACGCCATCGTCGAGGACAAATCCGGCCGCCGCGCCCTGGCCGCGCGCGCCTTCGTGGACTGCACCGGCGACGGCGACCTCGCCGCCCGGGCCGGCTGCGGCTTCGACTTCGGCCACCCCGAGACCGGCGCCACCCAGCCCTTCTCCCTCATCGCCCTGGTCGGCGGCATCCGCAAAAGCGAAGTCCGCCCTTTCTTCCGCGAGGGCGACGACACCTGGGCGGAGCCCAAGGAACGCCTGCGCGAACGCATGGCGGCGGGCGGCTGCGACCCCAGCTACGGCCGCCCCTCGCTCTTCCCCGTGCGCGAGGACTTCTTCATCCTCATGTCCAACCACGAATACCAGTTCAAGGGCATCCGCGCCGAAGACCTCACCGCCGCCACCCTCAAGGCCCGGCGCGAACTGAACGACCAGATCAACGGCCTCCGCGCCCAGGGCGGCGTCTGGCAGGGCATCCGCCTCCTCGCCACCGCCGAGCAGATCGGCGTCCGCGAAGGCCGCCGCATCCACGGCCGCCACACCGTCACCATCGACGAAATGGTGGCCGGCGTCCGCCATCCCGACGCCGTCTGCCGGGTCCATTTCGGCATCGACGTCCACTCGACCAACCCCAAGGCCCACAAGGGCATCGAAGCCACCGGCCACCGTACCCAGCCCTACGACATCCCCCTCCGCGCCCTGATCGCCAAGGACATCGAGGGCCTGCTCATGGCCGGACGCTGCATCAGCGGCGACTTCCTCGCCCACTCCAGCTACCGAGTCACCGGCAACGCCGTCGCCATGGGCGAAGCCGCCGGCCGCCACGCCGCCGCCCTCTGATCCCGACCGGCCTCCATCGCCATCGCCATCGCCATCGCCATCGCCATCGCCATCGGCATCGCTATCGCTATCGCTATCGCTATCGCTATCGCTATCGCTATCGCTATCGCTATCGCTATCGCTATCGCCATCGGTATCGCTATCGCCATCGGAACCGACCGACTGGTCTGCCGGGAAACAGGAAACGGAAATAGGGGGCGGTCTTTTCGACCTGTGAAATAACGCATCCCTGGCTGGTAGGAGTTCGCCCAGTCCTGGGGCCTGGCGGAAAATCAGTCGTGGTAATCGAGCCCTCGCCAGAGGGCGGCATAACGTAGCCCGTAGGGGCGAGGCTTGCCCTCCAGACCTCACTATCTGGCGCAAGTAGGACGCCCTACGGCGGGCGGGGGTAGATGAAAAGCGGCGGGTTCCGTGGTACGGTCGTGTTCGACCAAGAACTGACCGGAACCAGCGGAGCCCGCCGTGGGAAAGATACAGCCTGCACTGTGCGCCGACAACGCCGTCGCGAGCGATCTGCACCTTGTCGTGTCGGAAGTATCGAGGCACATCGAGGTGTTCCTCGGTGCCGCGCTGCTGGAGCGGGTGCGCTGCTTGCCACAGAAAGCCCGTCCCCGGCCTCCCCGTCCCCGGCCTCCCTGGGAACCGGAAAACCCGGCCGGTCGGCGGAAAGAAGCCGTCCCTTCGGGAAGGAAAACCCGGCCGGTCGGCGGAAAGAAGCCGTCCCTTCGGGAAGGTGGCCGGAGCTTCCAGCTCCGGAATGGCGAAGAAGAACCGGAGCAGGATGCTCCGGCCACTCTCAGGACGGATTCCCCTTGGGTGATGGCAAAGGAACGATGTGCCGCCATTTTGGAGGGCTCGGATACCAAGACCGGGTTCGGGCATGCGGCCCGTTGGGGTCGGGCGAGGGCAAGCCTCGCCCCTACGGGTACACATGCCGATTCCCACCGGATTCCAGCGCCCCCGGCGGGTCTCGCAGGCCAAGACCGGTTCCGACAAGCTCCAGAGCGGTGGGGGCCGCCGCTCTGGTCGTTGGTTGGAAATGGCGTTCGCCGTGAGTTCCGGCAGCCGGGCGCTATTCGGCGAAGCGCTTGAAGAGGACTACGCCGTTGTGGCCGCCGAAGCCGAGGGAGGTGGAGAGAGCGGCGCGGACCGGGCAGTCCCGCCCAACCTTGGGAACCAGATCGAGGTCGCAGTCCTCGCCCGGCTGTTCGAGGTTGATGGTGGGGGGGACAAAGCCCTCCTCGATGCTTTTCACGCAGACAATCGCCTCGATGCCGCCCGCCGCGCCGATGCAGTGGCCGGTCATGGATTTGGTGGAGGAGACCATCAGGCGGTCGGCGTCGGGGCCGAAGGCCAGGCGGATGGCCCGGCATTCGGTGGGGTCGTTGATCTGGGTGGAGGTGCCGTGGGCGTTGATGTAGTCCACGTCGGCGGGGGTCATCCCCGCGTCGGCCAGAGCGAGGGAGATGGCGCGGGCCGCGCCGGAGCCGTCGGGCTGGGGGGCGGTGAGATGGTAGGCGTCGCCGGTGGCGCCGTAGCCGGCCAGTTCGGCGTAGATGCGGGCGCCGCGGGCCCTGGCGTGTTCGAGGGATTCGAGGATGAGAATTCCGGCGCCCTCGCCCATCACGAAGCCGTCCCGGTTCGCGTCGAAGGGGCGGCTGGCCTTTTCGGGGCAGTCGTTGTACTGGGTGCTGAGGGCCTTGAGCGAGCAGAACCCCCCCATGGCGTACTCGGTGATGGCCGATTCGCAGCCGCCGGTCACCGCCACGTCGAGGCGTCCCATGCGGATGGCGTCCAGGGCCACGCCGATGGCGTCGGTGCCCGAGGCGCAGGCGGTGACCACGGTGTGGATGCGTCCGCGCAGACCGTAGATCATCGAGATGTTGCCGGCCGCCTCGTTGACGATCATCTTGGGAATGGTCATGGCGGGAATGCGGTTCGGCCCCATGTTGAGCAGGCGTTCGTGGGCCTCGCAGTCCACCTCGTTGCCGCCGATGCCGTTGCCGAGGATCACCCCGGCGCGGTCGGGATCGCAGGCGCCCTCGAGTTTGGCGTCGGTCCAGGCCTGGACCGCGCCGGCCACGGCGAACTGGCTGAAGCGGGCCATGCGTTTGGCCGTCTTCGGCGGCATGTAGGTTTCGGGATCGAAGTCCTTCACTTCCGCCGCCACCCGGGAATCCAGGCGGGAGGCGTCGAACATGGTCACCGGTCCCAGGCCGGACTTGCCGGCCCGCAGGCTGGCCCACATCGCGTCCATCGAATTGCCCACCGGGCATACCACCCCGAGGCCGGTCACCACCACTCGTCTAGCCATCGCCATGTCGTCGTCTCCTGTACCTTTGGCGCTACCAACGGAACAGATTGCCACCACTGAGCAAACCCGCGCCGAAGGCCACAGTCAAGATCAAATCCCCCTCTTTGAGGAGGCCTTCCTCGTCCATCTGCTGCAAGGCCAGCGGGATCGAGGCGGAGGATGTGTTCGCCACATCCTGGAGGTTGAGATAGAAGCGGTCGCGCGGGATATCGAGCCGTTTGGCCGCCGCGTCGATGATCCGGAAATTCGCCTGGTGGGCGACAATGTGGTTGATGTCGTGCAGGTCGAAGCCATGCCGTTCGGCCAGTTCCATGGCGATGCGGGGCATGGCCTTGACCGCGAAGTTGAAGACGGGGCGTCCCTGCATCTCGACCGGGCCGGGCCGGACCATGCGGCCGTCCTCGTCGACCCAGGAACCGCCCTGGCGGCGCAGGAGTTCCGCGCCGCTGCCGTCGCTGTAGAGCACCGAGCCGTAGAACTGGTGGCCCTTGGCGTCGCAGGTTTCGAGGACCACCGCGCCGGCGGCGTCGCCGAAGAGAATGCAGGTGTTGCGGTCCGTCCAGTCCACGATGCTGCTCATGCGTTCCGCGCCGATGACCAGGGCTGGCCGGCCGTCGCACTGCAGGAGTCCCCGCGCCACTTCGAGGGCATAGACGAAGCCGGCGCAGGCGCCGATCAGGTCGAAGGCCCCCGCGTTCACCGCCCCGATGCCATGCTGGATGTCGCAGGCGGTGGCCGGCATGTTGGCATGGTCGGGACTCGAGGTCGCCAGGATGACGATGCCGATGTCCTCGGGCTTCACCCCGGCGTCGTCCATCGCCCGTTTCGCCGCCGCGATGGACATGGCGGCGGTGCTTTCGCCGGGCGCCGCCAGATGGCGCTTGGAAATCCCCGTGTGCGAGACAATCCATTCGTCCGAGGTGTCCAGACGCTGGGACAGCTCGTCGTTGGTCACCACCCGCTCGGGGAGGTAGGAGCCCACACCGGTAATACGGACCTGTTTCATGGTATTCTCCCGGGAGCGGACGGCTCCCCAGTATGACAGTTTTTCGCTTTTCGTCACTATAGCCTCTGTGCCGCCAAGGGCAACCCCAAATGTGGCCCGGGGTCGCGGCTTTGCAATAATGCGGCGGGCGGAGCTGTTGCGAAGCGTTTCGCGGCGTGTATGTTCGTGGGGTGATCTCCGCAGGACACGCANNGCCGGGAGATTCTGCGACGCTCGGTGCGCCTGTTCAGCGAGCATGGCTACGACGGGGTCAGCTACCGCCGGATCGCCGAGAGCTGCGGGCTGGCCCGGACCACCATCTACAAGTATTTCACCACCAAGCGGGCGATTTTCGACGCCAGCATCCTGCAGGTGACGCAGGAGATGGCGGTGAGCTACGCGCGGGTGATGGCGGCTCCGGGTCTCACCTGCGCCGAACGCCTGCGCAAGCTGATGGTCGTGGTGCTGGACAGCACGCTCGAGCAGCGGGTGCTGCTGCACGTCATCCTCGACTACCTGCTCGGCCGGCGCCGGGCGGGCGAGGATGTGTCGCGCCGCCTGCGCAAGCATACGGTGGGGATCAAGCGCCTGCTGAACCGGGTGCTGCTCCAGGGCATTCAGGCCGGGGAGTTCCCCGGCGCCGAACCGGGCGCTTCGATGCACCTGCTCTACGCCCTGCTCGAAGCCGCCGTGCTGCGTCTTACCGTCGAGGGGAAAGTGAACCGCGAGGCGCTGGTCGGCATGGTTGACCAGGCCATCAACGGCTTCTGCCACCGCCCCTCCGCCGACTAGGAACCACCAGCCACAAGGAGGAAAGCGTCATGGAAAGCATCCTGAGCGTCATCCTGCTGATCGCCGCGGCTCTCGCCCTGCTCAAAGCCATCTGGATGCTGGCCTGGCCGGCCGGCTTCAAGTCCACGGTGGACTGGTGGAGCAAGATGCCCCTCCCCGCGGCACGGGCCCTGGGCGCCATGACCATCCTCGCCGGGCTGGCCCTGATCGGCCTGGCCATCGCCCGGATGGGGGACCCCGTCATCGCCATCGCCACCATCCTCGGTGCCATGCTCATCCTCGCCGGCCTGTTCTACCAATGGCCCGGCACGCTTTTTCCTCTGGTGACCAAGCCCTTCGGCCTGGAAGGCAAAAACTGGGTGATCCGCGCCTGCGGCGCCGTGACGCTGCTCGTGGTCGCCCTGCTGCTGGCCTATGTGCACCTGTCCGGCAAAGCCTAGGTTTACCCGTCCGGCGGTCTTGCCGGACCCATTCAAAAGGAACGCATTATGGCTGAATCGAAACCCCCGCCCCCCGTCGGCTACGACGACACGCCCATCATCCCCGGGTCCTGCTGGCGCGTCCACGACATCAAGCGCCCCCAGCCCCGCGTGGTCGCCCCCGGCACCTTCAGCACCCAGGAACAGGCCGGCACGCCCCCCTCGGACGCCGTGGTCCTGTTCGACGGCACCGACCTTTCCGGCTGGAAGGCCAAGGACGGCAGCGAGGCCAAGTGGAAGGTCGAGAACGGCTACATGGAAGTGGTGCCGAAGACCGGCGACATCTCCAGCAAGGCCGAGTTCGGCGACGTGCAGCTCCATGTCGAATGGTGCGCCCCCGCCGCCGTCGAAAGCTCCAGCCAGGGCCGCGGCAACAGCGGCGTCTTCCTCATGGGCCGCTACGAGTTCCAGGTTCTCGACTGCTACCAGAACCAGACCTACGCCGACGGCACCACCGGCGGCATCTACGGCCAGTATCCGCCCCTGGTGAACGCCTGCCGCAAGCCCGGCGACTGGCAGGTCTACGACATTGTCTGGATCGCCCCGCGCTTCGTCGGCGACCAGCTCCTCAGCCCCGCCTGCGCCACGGTCTTCCTCAACGGCGTCCTGCTCCACCACGCCAAGGTGCTGCAGGGCCCGACCCAGCACAAAAAGACCACCGCCTACGAAGTCCATCCCGGAGTCGGCCCCCTGAAGTTGCAGGACCACAGCAACCCGGTGCGCTTCCGCAACATCTGGTACCGTCCCCTGACCGCCTACGACCAAGTCGTGGAATAAGGTCTTCCTTCTCCCGTCCTGCCGGAAAGCCTATTCCGGCAGGATGCGGAGCAGGACCTCTTCCGCCAGGAGGTTGTCCTGCTCGGGATGCAGGGGCCGGGCCGTGTCGCCCACCAGGGCGTAGCCCTCGGCGATGCGCACCCGGTTCTCCCCGGCCCAGGCGCGGAAATCGCGCAGGGTGAGCAGGTGGATGTTGGGCGTGTTGTACCATTGGTACGGCAGCTCGTCGGTCACCGGCATCCGCCCTTCGAGCGCCAGCGACAGGCGCACCGTCCAGGAGGCGAAATTGGGGAAGGACACCCACGCCTCGCGCCCGACCCGGAGCACCTCGCCGAGAACCTGGGTGGGATGGTGCAGAGTCTGGAGGGTCTCCTCCAGAATCACCACGTCCACCGCCCGGTCGGGGAACCCCGCCAGCCCCTGGTCCAGGTCCGCCTGGAACACGGGAATACCGTTCTCCAGACAGGCGACGACCGCCTCGAAATCAAGCTCGATGCCCTGGCCGCGCACGCCCTTCTCGCGGATCAGCCGCCCGAGCAGGGTGCCGCAGCCGCAGCCCAGATCGAGCACCGTCGCCCCGGCGGGGATGGCTTCGACCAGCAGCCGGTCCTGCCAGCGCCAGCCTTTGCCCTGATGCCGGGGGCGCTGCCGACCCTCCCGCTCGACCAGCGCGAACAGGTCGGCGGCGGAAAAATCGGCCAGCGCCCCGTCCGCCCGGGCCTGGAGCACGGGCGGGAGCTGATTCACGAGGCTGGTGCGGGGCGTGTCGCTCATGGCGCGGACTCCTGGTTGAGGAAGGCCCGAAGAATCCGGCTGACCTGCTCGGTCTCGACCAGGAAGGCGTCGTGGCCGTAGCGGGACTCGATGTCGAGATAGCTGGCGGGACGACCGCAGGCCGCCAGGGCCAGGGCCAGCGAACGCACCTCCCCGGGCGGGTACAGCCAATCGGAGGAAAAGGAGGCCAAGAGCATCTTGGCCCGGATGCGGGAACAGGCTTTGATCAAATCCCCGCCGCCCCAGTCCGCCGCGTCGTAGTAGTCCATGGCGCGGGTGATGTAGAGATAGCTGTTGGCGTCGAAGCGGCGGACGAAGGTCTGGCCCTGGTAGTTCAGATAGCTTTCCACCTCGTACTCGACGTCGAAGCCGAAATCGGGCTTGGCCTTGCCGCGCAGGCGGCGGCCGAACTTGGCGTGCATGGCCTCGTCGGAGAGATAGGTGATATGGGCCAGCATGCGGGCGGCGGCCAGGCCGTTGCCGGGACCGGGTCCCGCGCCGTAGTAGTTGCCGCCGAGAAAGCCGGGATCGGTCATGATCGTGTGCCGCCCCACCGCGTTGAACCCCAGCCCCGTGGCCGAGAGGCGGGGGCTGGCGGCCAGGACGATGCAGCGCTCGACCCGTTCGGGGAAGGCCAGCGCCCATTCGAGCGCCTGCTGCCCGCCCAGCGAACCGCCCACCACCCCGTGGAGACGCCCAACCCCCAGATGGTCGAGCAGAGACGCCTGCAAACGCACCCAGTCGCCCACGGTGACAATCGGGAAAGTCAGCCCGTAGGGCTTGCCCGTCTGCGGGTTCACCGAGGCGGGACCGGTCGTGCCGTAGCAGGAGCCAAGGACATTCGAGCAGACCACGAAGAACCGGCGCGTGTCGATGGCCTTGCCGGGGCCGATCACGGTATCCCACCAGCCGGGCTTCCGCTGGCGGAACTCCCAGCCCCGGCTCTGCGCCTCGGTGTCCCAGCCCGCCACATGGGCGTCGGCCGACAGCGGATGGCAGACCAGCACCGCGTTGTCCCCCGCCGCCGACAGTTCGCCGTAGGTCTCGTACTCGACCGTGACGGGGCCAAGAACGCCCCCCGCCTCCAGCACCAGGGGGCGCCCGGCGCTGAACAGCTCGACCGACTGCCCCTTGGTCCAACCCACCGAGGTGGGACTGTGCGGCGGCGGATAACTGCCGAAATCATGGGTTTTCATGCGCGGGCGGGGTCCTGTGGCTCAGTCGATCAGCAGCGGCTCGTAGCCCGAGGCGGTGGCCAGTTCCAGGGCGCGGAGGGCCAGATCCCGACCCGCCGCGCGACACTCGTCGAGCACCTTGTCGTCGGGCTTGAACTTGCTCTTCACCGGTCCCCGGACCGCCTCCCACTTGCACTCGGCGAAGCCCTTGTCGATGGCTTCGGGGCCGCCGGTGCCCCAGCCGTAGGAGCCGAAGGCGAGGGCGGCGCGGCCGGTGAAACGCAGGCCGCGGGCATAACTCATGGCGGCGGCGGCCATCGGCAGCATGTCGCGGTTGAGGGTCGAGGAACCGAAGGCGATGCCGGCCGCTTCGAGCATCTCGGTGGCGATTTCCGTGAGGTCCGAGCTGCGGATGGCGACGAGCTTCGCCTCGACGCCCGGCACGCTGGCGATCCCCTCGACGATGGCCTCCGCCATTTTGGCCGTGCTGCCCCACATGGTGTCGAAGACCACCAGCACCTTCTTCTTGAGCTTGCCCTCGGACCAGTTGCGATAGGCTTTTAGGATATCCGCCAAGTGGCTGCGCCAGATGACCCCGTGGCTCGGGGCGATCATGGCGATGTCCAGCCCTGCCGCCGCCTTCAGAGTCTCGGCCACCTTGCCGCTGTAGGGGGTGACGATGTTCGCGTAGTAGATGCGGGCCTCTTCGAGGAGCATGGGCAGGGGGTTCTCGTCGTCGAACCGCCCGGTCGAGGCGACGTGCTGGCCGAAGCCGTCCATGCTGAACAGGAGCTTTTCCTCGGGCACGTAGGTCATCATCGAGTCGGGCCAGTGGACCATCGGGGTTTCGAGGAAGGCCAGGGTGCGGGAACCCAGCGACACGCTGTCGCCGGTGCCCACCACCTGCACCTTCCAGCCCGCCATGTCGTAGTAGGCGCCGAGGGAATCGAGCGCCTTCTTCGAACACAGCAGGGTGGCGTTGGGCATGGCCGCCATGACGGCGGGCAGCGCGCTCGAATGGTCCGGTTCGCCGTGGTTGCAGACCACGTAGTCCACCTTGGCCGGATCGGTCAGCGCGGCCACCTGCTTGAGCAGGGTGCCGGCATAGGGGCCCTTGACGGTGTCGATCAGGGCGGTCTTTTCGTCCTGCACCAGATAGGCGTTGTAGGTGGCGCCGCGGTGGGTGTTGTAGCCGTGGAAGTCGCGCACGGCCCAATCCACATAGCCAACCCAATGGATACCCTTGACAAGCTCGGCAGTCATTCCATATCTCCAGATGTCGGAAAAACACAAAACGTCGCGCATGGGACCGGCAAAGCAACCTGCGGTTCCCCTACTTTAACCTCTATCCAGCGCCTTTGCCCGGAATCCGGCGGCTTCGAGGGCTGCGCACAGCTCCTGCTCGCGCGGATTCGGCCCCGCGACCCGCACCCTGCCGCCGCGCAAGTCCACCTCCACCGAACTCACCCCCGAGCAGGACATGCCCGCCTTGCGGGCCGATTCGGCGCAATGCTGGCAGGTCATGCCGCTCACCTCGAATTCCACGGCCGTCGCCCCCTCGACCACCGGGCCGGACGCCCGACGGCGACCCAGGACACGGGGCACCAGAATCAGGGCCAGCAGAATGATGGCGGCAACCGTTCCCGCCCAATGGGGTAGCAGATGCCGTCCCGCCTGCCCCCCGTGCTCCAGCATGCTCCCGGCGAGGAGCGCATCGAGCAGAAAACCGCTCGCCAGGGCCGAACCCGCCACCACCGCCACATAGAGGACGGCGGCGCGGCGACCCAGCGCCCGCCACAGCACCCCGATTGTCGCGGC
This sequence comes from Victivallales bacterium Lenti_02, assembly GCA_001603055.1. Taxonomy (GTDB): domain Bacteria; phylum Verrucomicrobiota; class Lentisphaeria; order Oligosphaerales; family Lenti-02; genus Lenti-02. The sequence goes on along the minus strand of LVAZ01000140.1, from coordinate 3,725 downwards.
GTTCGTGGCCGGGCCGGTCATCAGAAACACCAGCGCCGCCCCCGGCGACATGCCCTTGGCGATCATCGCCGCCGCCACCGGGATCGAGGACGTGGCGCACACGTACATCGGCACCCCCAGCGCCATCATCGCCAACATCCCCACGATGCCCCCTCCCAGCCAGGCCGGAATGGAGCCGTCGGGCAACAGCGCACCTAGCGCCCCCGCAATCAGCATGCCCACCATCAAAGCGTTGCCGATCGAGGCAGGCAGGGTGACAAACCCATAGCGCAAAGCCGGCAGCACACCCCGCTCCGCATGGCTGTCCGTGCAGTTGTCGGCCTTGGCCTGCAACAATCCCGTAGCCGGGGCCGGACCGCCGAAAGCGTCCACCAGCACCCCGCCAATCAGGCCGGACACGAATGCCGCCACCACCCGGAACACCGCCACCACCGGACCCAGCATCCCGTAGGTGGCCAGCACGCTGTCCACCCCGGTCTGCGGCGTCGAGATCAGAAAACCCGTCGTCGCCCCCCGGCTGGCGCCGTGGGAGCGCAGCGACGCCGCCACCGGAATCACCCCGCACGAACACAGCGGCAGGGGAACCCCCAGCAGCGACGCCTTCAGCGTGCTCCAGAAACCGGTCTTCCCCAAATGCCGCTCCACCGTCGCCTGCGTCACCACCTGCGACAGCAGACCGGCCAGGGCAAAACCAAACAGCAGGTACGGGGCCATCGCCTCGGCGGTGCCCCACACCTCGCGGATAAATTCAAGAAGGTAATTCATCGTTCGATTCCATTCTAAGGTCATGTACTATACATGCAAAGCTGCGGCTATAATGACACAACAGCCGTATACATTGTTGCCATTCACGGTTTATTCGCAGGTCCGGCAGGAGACGAACGCATGGCGAAACAGCGGAGGAGATGGTTGGGGAGGAGTTTGCTCGTTCTGGGCGTCCTGCTGGCGGGGGGAACGGTTTGGCTGGCGGCGCTGGCCACCTGGCGGCTGACCCGCCCTCCCCTGGCGGTCCGCCTCGGCTACCGGGCCGGGGACAAGCTGCTCATCGTGAACGCCGACGACGGCGGCATGTGCGACTCGGCCAACGCCGCCATCTGGGAAGGGATGCAGGATGGGCTCATCACCAGCGCCACCCTCATGGTCCCCTGCCCCGCCTTCCCGGCGGCGGCGGACTTCGCCGTCCGCCACCCGGAACTGGACTTCGGGGTCCATCTCACCCATACCAGCGAATGGAAAACCCACCGCTGGGGCCCGGTCCTGCCCAGGGAGCAAGTCCCCGGCCTGGTGGACCCGGACGGTTGCCTGTGGCCGCGCCTGGACAAGGAAAACGGAGTGTACCACAATTCGAGTCCCGCCGAGGCCGCGCGCGAGGCGCGCGCCCAAATCCAAGCCGCCCTGGCGGCGGGCATCGATGTGACCCATCTCGACTCCCACATGGGCGCGATGCAGTACCACCCCCTCTACTATCTCCGCTACATCCGGCTCGGGCTGGAATTCGACCTCCCCATCCGCATGCCCTCCCGCGAGTCCCTCGACCGCTACCGGGCGGGCCATCTGCGCACTCTGGTCACCGCCCTCGGCATCGTCTATCCCGACCATTTCATCCTGGAAATCAAGAAGGAACCCGGCCAGACCGCCCAGCAGTTCTGGCTCGAGCAGCTCCGCCAGCTCAAGCCGGGCGTCACCGAACTCTACATCCACCCCGCCCTCGACACCGACGAGATGCGCGGCATCACCAACTCCTGGCGCTGGCGCCACGGCGAGTTCCGCGCCTTCCTCGACGATCCAGACATCCAGAACTGCATCCGCGAGGAAGGCATCATCCTCATCAGCTACCGCCCCCTCCGCGATCTTCAGCGGGGCAAGTAGCCGAAACCTAGCGCAGCACGGGGGGCAGGTCCGCCTGGTCGGGCCAGAAGAACACATCCTCGTGACTCGGCCAGACCACCCGGATTTCCCGACCGCCGGCGGCGGGACCGAAGCCCACCTTCGGCGTCTTGACCTCGCCCGGCAGGGGCAGCAGCACGGCGGCGAAGCGGGGATTCACGGCACGGGTCTCGCCGCGCAGCAGCGGGAAGGCACCGATGCCGTGGTAGTCCTCGGTCCGGCTGACCGCTGGTGCCAGGGTCACCGGCGCGGCGGCGTCCAGACGGACCAGCATGCGGGTCGGCTCGGTCTGCAACTGGATGACGCGCATCGGCGCGGTGATCGTGCCGCTCTCCGCCTCGCGGAACAAGGGATGCCTGCGGGCCTCCGCCAGCGCGGGGGCCTGATCGGCGTCGGTGGTCAGAACCAGACAGTCCAACTGAGCCCCCGGCTCGCGCCGCCGGAACGTCAGCCGGTGTTTGCCGGCGGCAAGGTCGAAAACCACCGGCTGGTGGGGCAGCACCCCGTCGGTCACCTTGCCCCAAACCCAGGTGCCGCTCGTCGGCATGTGCCAGTTGAGCAGCTTGCCGCCGTCCATCTGCACCAGGAAGGAATCGGCCTTGCTCGGCTCCGGGGCCTGGGTGCGCACCCGCGCCCAGAGGGTATAGGAACCCGCCTCGGGAACCTCGAGGTCGAAAACCACCTCCCCCGGCGGCTGGTTGCCGGGGACCACGCTGGCCACCGCATCCTCGCTGTTCGTCCAGGGCGTGTCCACATAGGCCGCTCCCGAGGCATCCTCGCGCGCCAGCACCGCCGTGCTCCCCTTGATGGCGGGGGTCATGCCATCGTCGATCATCATCTGCCACGAGTACTCGCGCTCTGCCGCGTCCTTGCGGATGTCGTCGAGCACCACGGCGTAGGCCGGAGCCCCGTTCCGGGGTCGGACGAAGAAGCTGTGACGGCGGGCGAACTCGACCTCCGCCCCCTTCATCCCCCGGTTGTTCTGGTTGTAGGCTTCCGTGCAGTCGGCTAGGGCGTAGCCATAGCGGCTGTTGTCGGTGAAGGCGAGGATGACGCTGTTGGTGCCCAGCCCCGCGCCGGCCAGCACCTGCCCCTTGCCGTCGATATGCACCAGACTGTGGGAATAGGTCTGTCCGCGCCCGCGCGGCGAACGCTCGTTGGCGTAGCCCGTGTCCACCGCCCAGCGCTGGCCGAGCCCGTACAGGGTGAAATGCCCCTTGTCGGCCTGGCTGTGGGTCGTCGGCCGGTAGGGCCCGGCCTCGACGGCGAACATCGCGTCCGCCGCCGTCCACCCCGTCCGCCAGATGCACATCCCGCGCCCGCGGAAATGCATGGCCAGGGGGACGCCCGCCGCCTGCGGGTCCACCGGCGCCACATGGTTGTCCCAGACAATCCGCAGGAAACTGCCGTCGCTGCCGGACTGGTCCCACAGCCAGCGGTAGAGGCCGTCGTTCAATTCTCCGGCCAGGGCGAGGAGCATGGCCCCCAGACCCCGGTAGTTCGAGTTGTTGCGGGCGTCGTAGACCCGTTCGCCCGGCAGCAGGGACAGCGCGTAGTAGGTCCGCAGCCGCCCGAACAGCGGATGCCGGTAGAGATCGTGCCTGCTCCCCGCGCGGCGCAGGGCGCTGGCGAAAAGCAGGGTGTTCGTCAAGCCATAGGACGAGTAGCTGATTCCCTCGAAATAGGCCCCCTCCTCGTCGTACCCGTTGCTCATCCAGCGCTCGATGATGGCCACGGTATGCTCGACCCAGCCCTCGTACTCGGCGGGATAGGCAGCGCGCAGGGCCAGGGCCAGGCAGCCCGCCGCGCCGCCGTTCACCCCGTTGTAGTTGTGGATT
>LVAZ01000139.1 GCA_001603055.1 Victivallales bacterium Lenti_02 | reverse complement strand
ATGTCATTTTCACACGAAAAACTCGACGTATATCGCCTCGCGTTAGGCTATGTGGAATGGGTCTTCGCCAAAGCCCAACGCTTGCGGGGAGTCCATCGTCCGGCGCGTGACCAATGGCTTCGGGCCAGCCAGTCGATCCCGTTGAATATCGCGGAGGGAAACGGGAAAACCTCCGAGGCTGACCGGAGGCGCTATTTCGAGATCGCCAGGGGGTCGGTTTTGGAGTGTGCCGCCATTCAGGATGTTCTGGTTGTGGGCGTGGCGCTGGACGAGGCTGAGAGCCAGATGCGCAAAGAGGAATTGGACCGAATGGCCGCGATGCTCACCCGTTTGGGAGGAAGAGGGTATTGCATCCGGGAGGAAGAGGCGGGGTATGGAGAGGATTCCGATGGCGAGAAAAGTGGGTAGGGGGGGGCAGGGGAACGATGGCGATGGCGAGAGCGATTCCGATAGCGATTCCGATAGCGATAGCGATAGCGAAAGCGATTCCGATAGCGATAGCGATAGCGATGGCGATGGCGATAGCGAAAGCGATTCCGATAGCGATAGCGATAGCGATGGCGATGGCGATGGCGATGGCGATGGCGATTCCGATGGCGATTCCGATGGCGATGGCGATGGCGATGGCGATGGCGATTCCGATGGCGATTCCGATTCCGATGGCGATGGCGATTCCGATTCCGATTCCGATAGCGATTCCGATGGCGACGGGGAGAGCAATCGTTGGTCTGCGCTGGGTTGCGGGGGAATCGGGAGTATAGTTCCGTCGCATTTTCCACCAACTGCGGGTGTGGCATATGGCGGTCTCGACGGTGCAGCCTTTGGCGAAACGGGTTCTCCCGGCGCGGAGCCGGGCGTTTCTGGATGCGGCGCGGGAACGGATCGGGGCCGAGCTGCGGACGCCAAAGTCGGCGAATTGGCAGCGGGCGTTTTTCGAGCTGTACCGGGAATTGCCCTTGCGCGAGCGGCAGGCGCGGGCGACGGCGTACATGATCGAGCAGGAGCCGGTCGTTCTGCTGCCGGACGAGCTGCTGGTGGGGATGATGTACGAATCCTGTCCCGGCGCGGGGAGTCCCGACGCGGGGGGCTGGCGGCGGAACGAGGCGAATGAGCTGGATGCGGCCCATTGCATCCAGTCCCGTCTGCGCGAGGAATTGCCGGAGCTGTTCGAGTTGGCGGGGGATGCGGATTCCTGGATTTCCCCCGTTTCCTGCGCCCCCGGACACATTGGCTGGCATTGGGACTGGATGGTCGCGACGGGGGTGGAGGGCATTCTCGCCCGCATCGACGCGGCGCTGCCGCAGGCGGACCGGACGGGGCGGGAGGTTTTGGCTGCCATGCGGATATGTCTGGAGGCGATGTTGGCCTGGAACGAGCGCCATGTGGCGGCGCTGGCGGCGGCCCTTGCGGTGTCCACCGATCCGGCGGAACGGGCGGCGGTGCAGGCCAAGCTCGATATTTGCCGTCGGGTGCCCCGGCAGGGGGCGCGCAGTTTCCGCGAGGCGGTTCAGGCGTTCCATTTCTCCTATCTGGTCACCATCTTCGAGAATCCCCACGGCGGCAACGGGCCGGGGCGGCTGGACTATTTTCTGTGGCCTTATCTCCGGCGCGATCTGGCCGAGGGGGTCGAGACCCTTGAATCGGCCCGCGAGCTGATCGACGAGTTGTTCGTGCGCTTCCATGAGCGGATGCGGTTCACGGCCGACGGGCATGTGGAGACTATCGTGGTGGGGGGGAGCGACCGCGAGGGGCGCAGCGCCTTCAATCCCCTGTCCCGGATCATGGTCGAGTCCATCGCCGCGCTGGGCATCAGCCATCCTTCGGTCTACATCCGTTTGCCCGAGGAGGCGGACGCGGCGGCGCTGCAACTGGCGGCGGAGGATTTGGTGGGCGGCGGCAACCGGGCGCAGGTCATCAGCGACCGGGCCGTGGTCGCGGCCCTGGTGCGGGCCGGCATCCCGGTCGAGGACGCGCGCATGTACATGTGCGGGGGCTGCATGGAAATCTCCCCCATGGCCATGAACAGCGATCTGCTGTTTACCAATTTCTTCAATGTCCCCAAGGTGCTGGAGCTGATCCTCACCGGCGGCGAGTGTCTGAATACGGGTCGGCGAATTCTCGATATCGAGCGCGATCTCACTGGCTACGCGGACTTCGCCTCGCTGTACGATGTTTTCGCACGGGAATTGGCGCGGATTCTGACCCTGACCTTCCGGCGGATCGATATCGCGGGCGAGGAGTGGGCGCGGCTGCGGCCGCGTTTCCTGGTATCGAGCCAGGTGGATGACTGCATCGCGCGGGGCCGGGGCATCCACGACGGCGGCGCGCGCTACGAGGATTACGGTTCGACTCCCCTCGGCATCCCGAATGCGGGCGATGCGCTCTACGCCCTCGAACAGGCGGTGTTCGCCGAACGGTTCGTTTCGGCGGCGGACCTGCTGGCCGCCCTGCGCGCGGATTTCGTCGGCCACGAAGCCTTGCAGAAACGTCTGCTCGCCCTGCCCAAATTCGGCCAGGGCCAC
>LVAZ01000138.1 GCA_001603055.1 Victivallales bacterium Lenti_02 | reverse complement strand
CTGGTCAGCCGCGAAGTGCTGCCCGCCCATCTCCGTCTGGCCTGGACCTACCAGCCCCTGACCCCGCCCGCCCCGGCCTGGCCGCTCCCCCGCCCGGACAATCCCTCGGCCAAACACTACGGGCTCGAACCCACCCTCACCTACGACCGCGCCTACCACCCGGTGCTGGCCGAAAACCGGGCCGTCTTCGCCGACCACGGCAGCGACGCCATTGTCTGCCTCGACGCGGCCAGCGGCCAGGAACTCTGGCGGACGAGTCTCGAAGGGCCGCCGCGCTTCGCCCCGGCCATCGCCCAGGGGCGGGTCTATGCCGGTTGCGACGACGGCTATCTCTACTGCCTCGACTTCGTCAGCGGCCGCATTCTCTGGCGCTACCAGCCCGGCGACGGCGACCGGCGCATGGTCGGCAATGGCCGGGTCGTCAGCCAATGGCCCGTGCGCACCGGCGTCTGCGTGGACGGCGGCGTGGTCTATCTTGCCGCCGGGCTGTTCCCCAGCCTGGGCACCTATCTCTGCGCGGTGGACGCGCGGGACGGCCGGGAACTCTGGAAGGAGAAGCAGGGCATCTCCCCCCAGGGCTACCTGCTCCTATCCCCCACCCGGCTTTTCGTGCCGACCGGGCGCACCCCCTTCCGGGTCTTCGAGCGGGCCACGGGCAAGCACCTCGGCAGTCTGGGGAAAACCCAGTCCTGGGGCAAGGACCTGCCGGGCGGATGCAGCGCCCTGGTGGTGAACGAAACCCTCGCGACCGGGCCGGGCGAGGGAGGCAACATCCATCTTTTCGACGTGCAGAGCACCGAAACCATCGTCCGCACCCCCGGCCGGGCGCTGGTGGTGGACGGCCGCACCGCCTTCATCCTCCGCGAGCGGGAAGTCGCGGCCCTGAACCGGGACGAGTATGTCCGGGGCCAGGGGCTCCGGGAACGCTGGACCGCGCCCTGCCCGCCCGGAGACATCATGCTCAAAGTGGGCGACCAACTGGTGGTGGGCGGCGAATCCGGCATCACTGTCTTCGCGGCGGATTCGGGCGAACAGGTGGCTACCATCCCCCTGCCGCCGGGAACCATCGAGGGTTTGGCCTTCCATGCGGGGCGCCTGCTCGTCAGCATGGCCGACGGCAGCATCCATTGTCTGGCGGGAGGCGAAGGCGAAGCCACCGCCGCCAAAACCGAACCCGTCCCCCCGCCCGTCTCCCCCGAAATTCTGGCCCAGGCCCGGGAACTGGCCGATTGGGGACGGTTCGACCAGGGCTGGGCGCTGGTCGAGGGGGCTGCCGCCGCCGAATTCGCGCAGGCTCTGGCCCAGACCTCCGCCCTGCGGGTCATCGTGGCCGAGACCGATCCGGCCAAGGCGGAGAGGCTGCGCCAGACCTGGGCGAAAAGCGGCCTGCTGGGCACCCGGATCGCCGTCCACACCGTGACGGCGGACACACTGCCCTACCGGCCCTATCTCTTCAATCTGGTCGTGGCGGCGGACGTCCCCACGCCGGAGCTGGCCCGGGTGCTGCGCCCGCTGGGGGGGCGGCTCGTCGCCCGTGCGGCGGGAACCGTCGCCCTGCCCGGCGAAAGCCTGCCGCCCCCGGCGGGATTCGCCTTCGCCTTCGCGCGCGGCGCGGTTCCGGGCTCGGGCGAATGGACCCATTGCTACGGCGACCCCGGCAACACCGCATGCAGCGGGGACCAGCTTCCCTTCGGCGACTTCGCCGTCCTCTGGTATGGCCTTCCCGGTCCCCGCCACATGTTCCAGCGGCACGTCAAGGGGGCCGCTCCCCTCTACCGCAACGGCACCGTCTTCGTCAACGGCCAGGACTATCTCGCGGGGGTGGACGCCTACAACGGGGCCTTGCTCTGGGAGAAACACCTGCCGGGCGCCGGGCGCATGGCCCTGCTCAAAGACTGCGGCAACATGGTCGCGGCGGACGACCGGCTCTTCGTGGCGGTGGGGGGCGACTGCCTCGTCCTCGCCGCCCGCACCGGCGAGGAACTGGCCCGCCATCCGGTCGCAGCCTTTGCCGCCAGCGGCGGGAAATGGGGCTACGTGGCCGCCTGGCAGGACCTCCTCGTCGGCAGCGCCACCCGCGACCAAGCCTTTTTCGTTCCCGACAACAAGGAGGACTACGACACCGTCTGGAAGCACTTCAAGCCCGTCGTCACCAGCCTGAGCATCTTCGGGCTGAACCGGGCCGACGGCACCCCGCGCTGGCGCTACGAGCCCGCCGGCGGGGTGATTCTCAACCCGACCCTCGGCATCGTGGACGGCCTGCTCTGCTTCGTGGAAAGCACCAACCCGGCCACGCGGGAACACGAGACCGGCAAGATTCCCCTGGCCGACCTTTTCGCGGGCGGGCCGCGCCTGACCGCTCTCCACGCCGCCACCGGCGCAGTGGCCTGGTCCGTCCCCATCGACCTTGCCGCCTTCCACCACGCCATCTACCTCTCCGGCAAGGAGGGGATGATCGTGCTCACCGGCTCCCGCCACGACCAAGTGGGGGAACAGCGCCTGATCCAGTACCAGATGGTCGGGGTGAGCGTCCGCGACGGGCGGGAGGTGTGGCGCAACGACAACACCCCGAGCCGCGCCCACATCCTCGACGGCGGCCACGGCGAGCAGACCCAGCACCCCACCATCGTCGGCGACGCCGTCTACGGTCCCGGCTTCATCCGCCATCTCCGGACCGGCGAGGAGATCAAGGGCTGGCAGTGGAACAAGAGTCCCCAGTGCGCCACCGTGTCGAGTTCGGCCAACCATGTCTTCAGCCGCCAGGGCGGCAATCCCACCATCGCCGAACTAAGCACCGGCAAGGAGATCAAGCTGACCCGGGTGACCCGGCCCAGTTGCTGGATCAACACCCTGCCCGTGGGCGGCATCGTCGTCATCCCCGAGGGCAGCTCGGGATGCACCTGCGGCTACTCGCTGCAGACCTCGCTCGCCCTCGCGCCGCTGCCGTAGGCGCCGTTACTTCGCGGCCGCTTCGAGCTGCTGCTTGACGGCGGCTTGCAGTTCCCCGGCGGTCCATTCGCCGTCGATCCCGCGGATGAACATGACATTCGCGGTCTTGCCGTCGATTTGCAGCTCGAACACGTTCTTGCCGTTGATGACGACCCCCGCGCAGGTCAGCCCGGCCTCGTCGCGGCGGCGCAGCCCCTCGGCATGGCGCCAGTCGACGATTTCGACGGCGACCTTGCCGGGGAAGACGTTCAACAGGTTCTTCACCGCCTCGAGGGTGTCCTCGTGGCGTCCGGGATAGAAGGCCACCACCTTCACCGCCGCATCCTCCGGGCCACTCTTGAAATCGCAGTACTGCATCCCCTCGGGAGCGGTTTGCGCAACCTTTGCCGGTTCCGGCTTCTCGTCGTTGCGGGAACACCCCCAGCCGACCAGCAGAGCCAGGGCGAGAGTGCAGGTAAAGCCGGTTCGGGACGCATACTTGCCGTTCATGGATTCATCTCCTTGGGTTGGGGTTGGGTTTTGGATACCGCTTCGTTGCCCGAAGTTCCCGGTTCCCGCCAGGACGCGCCATCCTCGCCGACGGCGGGGAAGACATGCACCGCGCCGGGGGGGACATGCGCCCGGACCGCCGCGCCGGGACCATACCGGTGCCGCCGCTGGGCGGAACGGCTGACGAAGGCGGTGATCGGCAGTTCCCCGCGCATGTGCAGCGCGTAGCCGTCGCCCCGCTCCTCGAGCCGTTCCACGCGGACGGCAAAAACGTTGTCGCCGTCCGCCGCCGCGCCCGGTTCGAGGTCCACGTCGTCCGGGCGGACGGTGGCGAAGACCTTTCCCTCGGCGGACAGGTCCGTCGCCAGTGTGCAGGTGCCCACGCGGACACGGGTTCCCGCTGCGGCGGGGGCCGCGAGGCCGGCGAAGACATTCTCGACCCGCACGAACTCGGCGGCGAAGAGATTGCGGGGCTGGCGCATGATCTGTTCCGGAGTGCCGATCTGGACGAGACGGCCCTGGTGGACGAGGGCGACGCGGTCGGCGAGCCGGATCGTCTCGTCGAAGTTGTGGCAGATGTGCAGGGTGGTGATGCCGGTGCGGTCGTGAATCTGGCGCAGTTCGTCGCCGATGCGCTCGCGGGTGGCCACATCGAGCGCGGCCAGGGGCTCGTCGAGGAGCATGAGGTTCGGATCGATGGCCAGGGCGCGGCCGAGGGCCACGCGCTGCTTCTCGCCGCCGCTCAGCTTGAACGGCAGACGGTCGAGCAGGTGCCCGATGCCCAGCAGCGCGGCGTAGCGCTCGATCTTGACGGGAATCTCGCCCGCGCGTTTCTGGATCATCAGCCCGAAACCGAGGTTCTCGCGGACGGTGAGATGGGGGAACAGGGCGTAGTCCTGGGGCAGGTAGCCCACCCGCCGCCGTTCCGGCGGCAGCCCGGTCACGTCCCGGCCGTCCAGCAGGATGCGGCCACGGTCCGGATCGATGAGCCCGGCGATGCACTCGATGAGGACGGTCTTGCCCGCGCCGGTGGGGCCGAGAACCACGAAATACTCGCGCCCGGCGATGTCCAGGTCGATGTCGCGCAGGCGGAATTCCCCCAGTGTGACATCCAGATTTTCGATATGCACCATGCCTGGCATCGTTGTCGTTTCCGGAACTTCCTAGAGACTGAGGCGCGATCCGCCCAGCAGCTTGAACACCAGCAGGGCGGCGGCGGCCATGAGGATGAGGATCACGCTGGTCACCACGCCGCCGGCAATGTCGCCCGCCGAATTGAACAGAAACACCCGGATCGGCAGCACGGCCGTCTTCTCCGAGGCGGAGCAGAAGATCAGAATCGGGCCGAATTCGCTCACCGCCCGCGCCCAGGTCATGATCGCCCCGGCCACGATGCCGTGCTTCGCCAGGGGCAGACTGACGTGGTAGAAGGCCTGGAACCGGTTGCAGCCCAGGGTGCGCGAGACTTCCTCGTAGCGCGGGGAGATGTCGTCGAAGGCGGCCTTGATGGCCCGCACGGCGAAGGGGGCCGCGATGAAGAGCTGGGCCACCACGATGCCCCGCGCCGTGTAGTGAATCTGGATGCCCAAGGCGTCGAAGAACGGGCCGAGCCAGTAGCGCAGGACGGTCAGCAGGGCCACGCCCGCCACCAGCGGCGGCAGGACTATCGGCAGATCGAGAATGGTGTCGACGACCAGCGGGAAGGGGTATTTGAAGCGGGACAGGGCGTAGGCGGAGGGAATGCCGATGAGCAGGGCAAGGAAGGTGGTGGTGATCGAGGTGATGAAGCTGAGACGCAGCGAGAACCAGACCTGCTGCAGAAAGGCGTGGCCCTCGGGCGTGCCGAAGGTCCAGCGCGCGTACTCGGGCCAGTTCACGTAGGCGGCCATGCCGCCGAGAATCCCGGCGATCAGCAGCACCGCCAGTCCCAGGGTTCCTCCGAACACGGAGCGGAACACGCGGTCCGTCGCCGATGATTGGCTCTTTGCCCGGCTCATTCGGCGGGGGCCTCCCCGGCAGCGAAAGCGGTCCGCCAGACTTCGAGCAGCGCCTTCGCCTCGGCGGCGGGGAGCCGGGAGGTGGTCAGGGCCACGATCTGGAGCGGACAGGACGCCGCAGTCTTGGGCAGGGGCAGTGTCGGCAGGTCGGGCGCGGGCGGCGGATTGTCCCAGACCAGAGCCCCGTCGAGCGAGCCCAGGCGGACCAGCCGGACCAGTTCGTCTCCGCTGCCGCTGCGATGAATCACCTGCGGGGCGACGGCCTCGCGCAATTCGGCCGGGAGACTGGCGTCCAGCGTCCCCCCGACCGTCCCGCTGCCCAGACGCAGGCCGGATTTGGGGATGTCCTCCCAGGCCAGCGGTTTCGCCGAAACCAGGCAGACGCCCAGGGTGTGGAGGTTGACGGCGGGGAGGCGGACCACCTGGAGCGAGGCCAGCTTTTCCGCGAAGCCAGCCCCCGCGAAGACCACGAAATCACCCGCCTTGGTGCCCTCGAGGGCGGCGAGGATATCCCCCGGCGGCAGGGGGGCGACAAGGAGTTCCCGCCCCTCGGCCAGGGGCGCGAGACGCCGCGCGTGCGGTGCCGCCTCCGGGGTGCAGTACACCAGCACCTGCGACGATGCCGCCGGTTCCGGCTGGGAACAGGCGACCGCCAGGAGGAGGCAGAGCAAGCTAGTCGAGCACCAGGTCGCCGTAATACGCCAGGGCATGGTTCAGGTCCGTATGATAGCCATGTCGGGTGAAATGCTGCCGCCCCGCCTCGGACAGGACGAACTGGACGAAGCGGGCGGCCTCATCCTGGTGTTTGCTCCAGGCGAGGGTGCCGAGCGGGATGGGGACCTGGACGTTCTGTTCCGCCGGAATCACCAGGATGTCCACCTTGTCGCGCACCGAATAGGCCACGGCATCCCAGTTGACCACCGCGTCGACCGCGCCGAGCACCAGGGCGTTGCTCAGTTCCATGGCGGTCGCCGTGCAGGCCCCCTGGCGCTTGACGTTGGCGTAGACCTCGTCCCACACGCCCGCCTTCTGCAGAATCTTCCGGGCCACCAGACCGCAGGCCACGCTGCTCGGGTTGCCGATGCCCACCCGGACATCGCTCCGGGCCAGGTCCGCCAGCGAGCGGATGTTCTTGGGATTCCCCTTGGCCACCAGCACCACCGCCACGAAATAGGCGGCGGTCGCATCCTCGGTCACGAAGCCATCCCGCTTGGCCTGGTCCACATATTCCTGCTCGCCGGGCATGTAGAGATCGCCGGAACGGGCGAAGGTGAGCATCGAGAGCAGGCAGCCCGACCCCGCGTAGGCCACCTGGACCGGAATCCCGGTCTTGGCCGTGAACTCCGCCCGCAGGTCCTCCATGGCCGGACGGATGCCGGAGCCGCAGTAGATGAACAGCCCCTCGCCCACATCCACCCGGAAGGCCAGCACCGCGCAGACCAGACCGAGAGCCAGAACCCCGAGTTTGAGCCAAAGCGACCGTTTCATACCACACACCATATCCGTCCTCTGTCCGGAATGGGCGGACCTCCCTGTGAAAGAACTGTGAAAACGTCCTATCGGCAATCAAAGCATGCAGTTGCAGATGTATTGGCCCCATTCGGAACCGAAGAACCACCCGGTCATGGACGCGAGCAGAACAATGCAGCCCACGTAGACAATCAGCCGCTTCCAGCCGATGTCGCGACCGACGATCACCATGCCGGGCAGGCTGAGACCGGGCGCGGTCAGCAGCAGGGCGATTCCCGGCCCGATGCCCATGCCCATGACTTTGAGCATGGCTTTGACGAAGGCGACTTCGGTGAGGATGGGGAAATACATGAGCGCGCCGAAGACGGCGGCGGCCAGATTGCGGCTGAACCCGTTCGAGCCGCTCAGCCAGCGGGTGGCGGTGAGGGGCACATGCTGGGTGGCGAAGCCGATGATGAGCACGGCGGGAATAAGGATGGGAATCACCTTCTTCAGCAGGCTCCAGGTTTCCCGCCCCCATTCGAGACAGTGCTCCCGGCCCAGCCCGAAGACCGCCAGCAGGACCAGCCCCGCCACGCCGGGCAGGAACAGGGCCAGGCTCCAGACCAGCCCGACTTCGAGCGACCCCACCACCAGCAGATAGAGCAGCAGGCCGAGCAGGGTCGCCGTCACCCGCCCGGAGGGTCCGAAATGCATCAGGCCGAGTTTGGCGGCGGACGGCTGGTGGTCCTGGCGTTCGCCGAACACCCTGGCCATCACCAGCCCGACTGCCAGCGAGATGAGCGCCACGCTCACCACCCGGTAGATGCCGATGCCCAGCCCGATCACCCGGCAGGTGAAACTGATGGCCACCAGATTGATGGCCGGTCCGGCATAGAGGAAGGCGAAGGCGGGGCCGATGCCCGCGCCGCCCGCCCAGATGCTGATGAACAGCGGCACCACGTTGCAGGAACACAGACTCAGCACCATGCCGCTGGTGATCGCCGCGCCATAGGCGAGCGGTTTCGGCGCGCTCGGCCCCAGGTACCGGAGAACATACTGGCTCGGCACAAAGGCGGTGATCGCCGCCCCCAGCAGAAAGGCGGGCAGCATCACCGTGAGCACCGACCAGCTCAGCACACAGCAGGAGAAAATGTCGAGAATCCCGTCGAGGGTCGAGGCCGACAGGGTGAAGTCCGTGCGCCATTCCTCGGGAACTCCCGTCCCCTCGGGAAAGGCGAGCGGCAGTTCCTGCGGCACGAAGCCGGGAGACAGGGCGGTCAGCGTCAAATCCCCCGGCCGTTCCGGCAGATCGGCGAAGGGCAGCAGCAGCTCGTAGGAACCGTCCTCCCGCAACGGCGCGGTGCGGGAAACGAAACGGTCCTCGTGGCCGGGCAGGCGCAGCTCGATTTCGCCTTCCGCTATCACGCTCTTGGTCACCGACCGCCGCACCTCGCCGTGCAGCCGCAGCGCCGGGGCGGAAGCCGGCAGGGCCAGCGTCGCCAGCAAGCAGAATGCGAACAGAGTCCGGCCCATCAGAATGTCCTCTTGGGCATCTTGTCAATGCCGGGCAGTTCGGGTGGTTCGGGCAGTTCGGGGGCCTGGTCCCCCACCGCCGCGCGGGCGGCGGCGGCCAGGGCGCGGGTCACGTCGCGGGGGTCCATCGGCCCTTCGAGGATGAACGTCCCGTCCTCGCCCCCGAGGTCGAAGGTGGTTTTCCCGTTCACCATCACCGCCGCGCAGCGAATCTCGTGGGCCGCCATCCGTTCCCGCCCCTCCGGGCTCTTCATGGCCAGAATCCGCACCTGGAAGACGGCGGGATATTTCTCCGCCACCTCGGCCAGATACTCGCCGATCACGTCCTGGCAACCGTCGATGACCGGCAGAAAGGACACCACCCGCACCGGCGCGTCCGGCGAACCCAACTGCCGATCCACCAGCCCCGCCAGCTTGCCCTTGCAGGAAATGCCCGAGTCCCGTTCCGCCGACGGCGGACGGCAGGATGCCGCCAGAACCAGTACCGGCAGCAGAAGCCGGAAGGATGTGAAGCGCATATGCCACGAGCCTATCTTTGGATACTTGCCGTTTGCCTAACCATGCCGGAACATGGACCGGAACGCCAGACAAAGGCATCACGCCGGGCGCTCTTTTCACGGTTTCTTCACAGGCCGACCCCGAAAATCGTCCCCGCCCAGCCGCAATTTTCCCTTTGACGGATCGCGCGTTCCATCCTATACTTGATGTTGGAATCCCCTCGGAGGTAGCGGCGGACAGCGCTTCGTGACCAAAGGTGTATTCGTTCGGCGGGAAAAGCCGGACGGTCGCCGCAAAACCTCAGACAGGAACCGGACGGCATGAGTCTCCCTGCGAACTCGCGAACCCAGGCGCTCCAGAGAAGGTTGGTTTTGGTCCTGGGAGTGATTGCGGCACTCGCGGCCGCGGCCCCGAGCGTCGAAGTGCGCGGCAACGGGGTCGTCATCGCCAACAACGACACGACGCCCAGTCTGGCCGACCACACCGACTTCGGCCCGGCATACGTGCTCGGCGCAGCCGTCACCCGGACCTTCTCGCTGTTCAACACCGGCACCGCCCCCCTCACCCTGACCGGCCCGACGCCCATCACCTTTGCCGGTACCCACGCCGCCGATTTCCGGATCGGGGAGGCTCCGGCCGCCTCCGTCCCCGCCGGGGGCAGCACCACCTTCGCCGTCGTCTTCGCCCCCCGGGCCGCCGGTTCGCGCACGGCCACGCTGAACATTGCCAGCAACGATCCCGGGCAGAATCCCTATACCTTCGCCATCAAGGGCACCGCCACCTTCACCGCCGAGGGCGAACTGCCCGTGCGCGGCGGCTTGCTGCTCCATCTCGATGCGGGCGAGTTGACCGGCTACGACAACGGTGACCCCGTGCCCCTGTGGCCCGACCTCTCCGGCCTGGGGCACGACGGCGCGCCCGTCGGCGCCAACGGCACCCCCGCATACGCCGCCAACGCCATTG
>LVAZ01000137.1 GCA_001603055.1 Victivallales bacterium Lenti_02 | reverse complement strand
CCCGACCGCTTCCACCGCTACATGACCCTCGCGCCCCTCACCGCCGCCTTCGTCCCCGAAGGCAAGCTCCTCAGCCTGCTGGGAGTGATGGACGCCACCGAGGAATGGGACGTCCTTCACCACGCTCCCTGCCTCCTGGAACGCGACATCTACACCCTGCTCGGCTACCTGACCGAAACCGGCGACGGGCTGAAGCGCTGCCTCGCCGGCCTGATGGTCTGTCTCGGCGACGGCATCCGCGCCGAGGAATGGAAGTGGCTGCGGGAACGCTTTGAGATCGGCATGGTGGAAGGCGTGCAGCGGGTACTGGCGCCAACCCTGGTCTGGTCCGACGCCGCGCTCTACCACACCCTTCCGGCCTACATCCGCACCCGACGCTGGACCGTCCACCGGTTCGTCTACGAGATGGCCGAACGCGGCGTCCGGCTGGGAGCGGTGCTGCGCACCGAGCATCTGGCCCGGGCGCAGGGCTGCCTGTTCGTGCCCAACTTCGACCTGCTGGCCGAGGACGAGAAACGGGCGGTGGCTGCCTACCGGAACGGCCCGGTCGTCGCCACGGCGGCAGTCGAGAATTTCGCGCCCGCCCACTACGGCATCCAGCCCGCCGTCTATTTCGAGGACCGTTTCTCCGACTACCCGCTGTGCGCCTTCGCCTTCAACGCGCAAATCGGAGACCAGGCGGCCATCGCCGCCCTGTTGGAAACCGACGACGGGACGGAAAACCTCCAAGGCAACCCGGCCGACGCGCCGGAGCACAGCAATGTCCTGGCCGAAACCCTCACCTTCTGCAAAGTGACCGCCGGGTTCCGCGAAGCCTGCGCCCGGCTGCTCCAGGCCCTCGGCTGCGATCTCTTCGCCTGCAATCTGCCGATTCTGCCGATGCAACTGGCGGACGGACGCTACCGGCTCTACCTCGCGAATCCCGAGATGAACAGCTACGGCTACGCCGTGGTGACCGCCGGACGCCCCATCCGGCAGGTCGCCAACGTCGGCAAGTATCCCGTCCTGCCGGTGAAGTTCATGGATTCGCCCCGCGAGCACGTCGGCTGGATCGGCAAGGAACCCGACGGCGCGCGGCGGTCCTTCCGGGCGAAGGTGGCGCCGGGCGGCGTGACCATCCTGGACGTCACCCTGGAAGCCGAGGCGGAAGGATAGCGGGAAACCGCGTTCCCCTCAGCGCGCGGCCGCTCCCGGCAGGGCGGCGGCGATGGGCAGCAGATGCCGCCGGATGCGTTCGGCGAAAACCTCGCGGCCCTCGTCCTCCGGCCAGGGAACGCTGACCCCGAGGCTGGCGGCGAGATGGCCGTCCGAATCGACGACCGGCGCGGCCACGCGCAGAGCCTCCTGGTTGGCGAAGGGCGGACTCGCGAACCCCTTGGCGCGGACCTCGGCCAGATAGTCGCGCAGTTGCTCGGGACTCTCCCAGAGACGGCTGCCGTGCTCGTGGAAGGGATGTTCGAGGCGGATTTCCTCGGTCCATTCGGCATCGCCGAAGGCCAGGAACAGCAGGCCGGTGGCGCTCGAATAGGGCGCGGCGGTGCGGCCGCGGGGACGTTGCAGGCGGCGGGGCTGGTCGGGACTGATGCGCAGGCGGACCACGATGAGATTGCCGGCCGGCTCGGCGAAGGTCAGCGTGGCCTGGGGCAGGGCCAGCGCAAGGTCGCGCATGGCCTCCTCGGCCCGCAGCAGGAGACGGCGCCCGGCCTGGGCGGCCACCAGCTCGTCGATCTTCCTGCCGAGCGCGTAGCCGCCCTTCGGGGTCTTGTACAGGTAGCCGGAGGCGTGGAGGGTGCGGACGAGGTTGTAGGCGGTGGTGGTCTTCAGCCCCATCTCGTCGGCGATGTCCTTGAGCCGCAGGCCGTCCGGGGCGCGCGCGACCACCCCGAGAATGTCGAGGGCCTTGACCAGGGAACCGACGAGATTGCCGCCTGCCATGTGCCGTTCCGGTTTCGCCCCGCCCGGGCCAGGCCGGGCGGGGCGGGATCGCGTTCTAGGCGAAGAGTTCGAAGGGGTTCTCGCCCTCGTAGAGGAGATGCTTGGGCAGGGGGGTGCCGATGTCCTCGACCCCGAGGAGCTTGACCGCCTCGAAGAGGGTCTTGCCGACCTTCTTGAAGCCGAAGGCCCCGTGGTGGGGGTAGCGCTTGCCGATGAGGATATGGCGGTAGAAGCGGGCGAACTCGGGCACGGCGACAATGCCGATGCCGCCGAAGGAGCAGGGGTCGATGTCGAGAATCTCGCCCTCGGCGATGTAGGAGCGCAGCTTGCAGTCGGGGGTGCTCTGCAGGCGGAACATGGTCATGGGACCGGGCTTGAGCTGGCCCTCGAGGGTGCCGCGGGTGACGTCGGGCGTGCCGCCGTCCTCGATCAGGCGGTTCATGATGAGCTGGTACTTGAGCGAGCAGCCCTTCATGCAGGCACTGCACGTGTTGCCGCAGTGGAAGCCCATGAAGAGGTCGGCGAAGGCCGCGCCCCTGAGGTCCGCCCCGGCGGGGAGGACATCGGCGGGAACGGAGTTGTTGATGTCGAGCAGGGTGGCGGGATGGTTGCTGGCAAGCTGGACCATGTATTCGCTCACCGCGCCGTAGAGGTCCACCTCGCAGGCGACGGGGATGCCGCGCCCGGCCAGGCGGCTGTTCACATAGCAGGGACAGAAGCCGAAGACTTCCTGGAAGGCGGGCCAGCACTTGTTGCCGAAGACGGCGAAGGAGGAGGCCCCGAGGTGGTTGTCCATGAAATCGAGCAGGGCCACCTCGAACTGGGCCAGCTTGGGCAGCAGGTCATGGTAGCAGCAGCCCGCGCCGAGTTCCTTCTCCATGTCCTTGGCGACGGCCTTGATCTCGGCGGTCTTGTCGGCCGCCTTGCGGAAGAGCTGGTAGAGATCGAGTTCGGAATTCTCCATCACCTCGATGCCGAGGTCGAAGAAGGGCTTGACCGGGGCGTTGCAGGCGAGGAAGTCCTGGGGCCGGGGACCGAAGCCGAAGACCTTGAGCGAGGACAGGCCCTGGATGACGCGGGCGATGGGCACGAAGTCGGCGATTTTCCCGGCGAGGTCGGCCGGCAGCCCGACCGGATACTGGGGGATGTAGGCGGGCACGTCGCGCAGGCCCAGATTGTAGGAGCAGTTGAGCATGCCGCACAGGGCGTCGCCCCGGTCGCTGGCCAGGACTTCCTTGCCCTCCTCGGCGGCGGCGCAGACCATGACCGGTCCGCCGAAGCATTGGGCGAAGAGGGTGGTGGGGCCTTCGGGACCGAAGTTGCCGAGGAAGATCACGGCGGCGTTGCAGCCCTGGTCCTCGACCTCCTCGAGGGCGACCATGGCGTCGTCCTCGGACTCGATGATGGTCGTGCAGCAGTAGGCCTGGACGCCTTTTTTCGCCAGCTCTTCCATCAGGATTCCGAGGCGGCGGGCGGTCAGTTCCACCGGGAAACAGTCGCGGGACACGCCGACGACGGCGAGCTGGACTTCGGGGGTGTTGAGCAGCTTCATGGCAAACTCCTTGGTTGGGAAAGAATGAGGGAAAGTATGAAGGATGAAGGATGAAGTGGGAACGATGAAGTGGGAACGATGAGCTAGCGTTCGATTAGGACCCAGAGGGTGGCGTCCTCGGCGCGGAGCCGGAGGGTGTTGCCGTTCGCCGCGACGGGTTTGCCGGGCTGGCCGAGGGCGTCGAGGGCACGGGCGGTGAAGGCGGCGCCGGGCAAGGTCAGATCGAGGGGGACGGCCTCGGACAGGGTGGGCGACTGGCCCCAGGCGTCCTTGCCCTCGAGGCTGGTGCGGGTCTCGTTCCAGGCCATGTTGCTGTTTTCCGTGCGGGCGGAAGCGGCGAGCAGGATGCGGCGGCTTTGGGCAATGGGCTGGCGGTCGAGGGCGGTGAGGGTGATGCAGGCGTAGGCGGGCAGTTCCTTCGGCCAGGGGCGCGCGGCCACGGCGAAGGTGGCGTCGCCCACGCTCATGGTCCGCCCGCCAAGGTGCCCGGTTAGCAGGCGCACGCTCGGGGTGTCGATGCTGAACCAGGCCCCCGCCGGATCGTTCGGGAACCAGCGCACGGCCCCGCCTTCGCGAACCCCCTCGGCCAGGGGCAGAGGATTGCGCACCGCCGGATCGCCCTCGGGCTTCACCACCACTTCCCAGCGCCGGAACCAGGCACTGCCGGTGTCCGCGCCGAGGCTGCTCCACAGACTGCTGAGGCGGTAGTGGCTATGGGCCAGGGAGGGAATCAGAGGACGGGGCAGCTCGACCGTCGTCACGCTCGCGGCCGGTGCCAGGGCCTCCAGCCGGAAGAGATGGACGGCGGCGGGGATGTGGACCAGCAGGCTGGTCCGCCCGATCAAATGGAAATAGCGCTTGATGAAGGTGTTCTCGTAGTCCTTGCCGAAATCCCGATAGGTGTAGGTGTAGAGTGCGTCCCAGTCCTGGACGGCGGCCATGGCGGCGAGCATGGGGAAGAGGTCGGCCCCGTGGTCGTTGGGGGCGGGGATGTTGTATTCGGAGACGCTGAAGGGAAAGTTGGCGACCCGGTAGCTGGCCATGTTGCCGAGCGTACCCGCCGAAGGGCTGGCGACCTGGGCGCTGTTGGGAATGCGGAAGGCGGTGGTCCAGCCCTGCTCGTTGCGGGTGTAGCTGGGATGTTCCCAGTAGCCGTGGATGTCGATGTAGTCGCTCAGCTCGCTCTCGCGGCGGATGCCGCCCGCGCCGCCGTAGTTCACCTGGGTGTCGGCGATAGGAGCGCGGCAGCGCAGTTCCTCCTTGAGGAAACGGACCAGACGGCGGGTGACGGCCATCTCGGTGTCGATCAGGAACGCATACCAGTCGGTGAGCACATCGGGCACCACATCATCCTCGGGAATGTCGAGACCCGCTTCGAGGGACTGGCCGGGAACCAGCCCCTTGCCCCCGCCGGGGCGTAGAGTGAACCCGGCGAACTCGACTTCGCCCGGCTTGTTGTTCAGCGAGAAGTTCAGCCGCAGGGGACCGTCCACAGTGGGCTCGACGACCGGGGAGGTGATGGTGAATTCCTCCCACTCGGGGGTCAGATTCAGCGAGGCGCGCAGACCGACCGTGCCCCAGGGGTCGCGATCGAGCATGAGCGTGTGGGAAACCGCATTGCCGGTGCGGCTGCGGGCGCGGAACTGGAGGGTGTAGCGGCCGGGGGGAAGGCGCAGATTCTTGACCTGCATCTGGAGATTCCAGACGGCGCTGCCGGCCTGGGTGGCGGTCCAGCGCCAGACCTCGCCGTCCCGGGCCAGTTCGGAAGCGGCACCGCCATTGTTCTCGACCACCCAGCCGCGCCCGGCGAGGAGGTCCTCGCCAAGCGGCTGCACCTCCCGGTTCCAGGCCTTCTCCAGGGCCGCGTCCGTGCCGTATTTGGCCTTCAGCCAGGCGGTCCACTTGGCGGTGAACTCGCCCCGCCAGGGCTCGGGCAGATTGCGGTACTCCGCCCGGATGTCGCCGATGAGAGTGTTTTCGTTGTTGATCTCGATGCTGCACACGGCCGGATCGTCGGCCCAGCGGACCCCGGTCACGGTGTTGACGCGATCAAGCAGGGCACGGGAAAAATCCTCGAGCATGGCGGCATAGGGCTCATGCCAGCGGTCGATGGTCTTGCCCATGCGCAGCAGGCGCGAGCCGGGAATCTGGGGCTGGCCGGGATACTCGAAGGACACGTGCAGGTTCACGTTCAGGTAGATGCCGTGGCGGGCGCAGGCGGCCGCGAAATGATCGAGCCGCCGGAGCTGCTCCTCGCTGAGGCTGCCGGCCGCGGGGTCTTCCCAGATGCTGCCCGCCCGGTTGAAGTCCATGAAATGGAGCCGCAGGCAGTTGAAGCCCCACTGGCGGAGACGGCGGGCGAGCCGCTCGCCCTGCTCCGGCT
>LVAZ01000633.1 GCA_001603055.1 Victivallales bacterium Lenti_02 | reverse complement strand
GCCCTGCGTCCGGCCACCCCCCCTCCAACTCCCGCGGAGTTCCCATGAGTCCAGCCCCCGCCCCCGACTTCGCCAGCGAAGTCAAAATCTGCGGCCTCAACGCCTGTCTGGCGATTTTCGCCCGCCGCCGCGAGGACATCGTCCGCGCCTACGTGACCCGTCCCCGCATGCCCCAGGCCGCCGAGCTGATGAGCTGGTGCGCCGACGCCCGCCGGGCCTACCATATCGTGACCGACGAGGACCTGGAGAAACTCACCCAGTCCAGCCACCACGAGGGCATCTGCCTGCTGGTGCGGCGGCCCGAAATGCCCAAGCTCAGCTTCTTCGCCGACCGCGAGAGCCGCAGCAAGGGGCCGTCCTGCCTGCTCCTGCTCGAAAACGTGGGCAACCCCCACAACCTCGGGGCCATCGTCCGGGTCGCCGCCCATTTCGGGGTCAGCGGCATTCTCGCCGCCGGCGACACCGCCAGCCTCTCCGCCGCCGTCCACCGCACCGCCGAGGGCGGCCTCGAACACGTTCCCGTCATCCGCATCGGCGATCCCGTCGCGGCGGTGGCCCTGTTCCGCGAGTCGGGCTACACCAGCGTCGCCACCTCGAGCCACACCGGCGAGACGCTCGGCCAAAGCCCTCTCCCCGGCAAGACCCTGTTCCTGCTCGGTTCCGAAAACGAGGGGCTCACCCCCCGGCTGCTCGCCGCCGCCGCCCAGTGCGTCCGCATTCCCGGCACCGGCGCGGTCGAAAGCCTCAACGTCGCCACCGCCACCGCCGTTCTGCTCGCCGAATTCCGCCGGGTCTACCCCTGCGCCTGAACCGCGCGCGCCCGGTTCCCCGTCTCCCGAATGGGCCATCAGCCCTCGCGGGCGAACTGGGCGAAGCGGGGCAACAGCTCGCGGTAGACCGCGACGTGGGCCGGAAGCGGGCGGATGCTCTTGCCGGGAACGCAGGCGCAGAACGTGGCGGCGAGGTCCGCCCAGGCGAAGCCGCCGACCCCGTGGGCGGCGCGGAGGGCCGCGCCGAGGGCGGCGGAACTGCCGGTTTCCAGGCGCTCGACGGTGGCGTCGAACACATCCGCCAGCACCTGGCAGATGCCGTCGCTCTTGGCCGCGCCGCCGGTCACCCGGACCGTGCCGGGCTTCTCGCCGATCCACTGCGAATGCAGCCGCATGCTCATGGCCTGGGCCTCGACCAGAGCGCGCACCCGCGCGGCGGGCGTCTTCCCGGCCAGGAAATCCTGGTCGCCCCGGTAGCGCGGCCCCTCGCGCAGCACAAGCGGGGTGATTTCGGGCACGAAATAGGGCAGCATCAGATTGCCGTTGTTGCCCGCCGGGGTGGCGGCGAAGCTGTCCACGTCGAAGGCCTTCCAGCTCAGACCGAACTGCTCCTTCACCGCCTCGCGCGCCAGCGAGCCGTTCTTGAAGGCGATGAGGCACATGAAGCCGCCCGCCGGGTTGCCGAAGACGTGGCCGTAGCCGTCCGGGTCCACCACGGGCTGCGGCATGGCGGCGAAGAAGGTGTCGCTGGTGCCCAGCGAGATGACCGCCGTGCCCGGCCGCCAGCCGCCGACCCCGATCAGGCTGTTCGGATTGTCGCCCGACCAGGCCACCACCCGGGTCCCCTTCGCCAGGCCGTATTTGGCCTGGAAATAGGGGGCCACCTCGCCCACCACCCGGTGCGACGGCACCGGCGGGGGCAACTTTTTCCCCAGCCCCGGCGCGGTGGCCTCGAGCAACGGCCCGTCCCACTGGCCCGAGGCCAGATCGAGCAGGTTCATCCCCGCCCCGTCGCCGAAATCGATGGGCGCGCTGCCCCCGATCAGCAGCGAGCAGAGATAGGAGCTGACCAGGTGGATGATGCCGGTGTCCGCGTAGTCCTCGGGCTCGGCCTTGGCGAACTTGCGGATCTGGGGTCCGGCGAAGCGCTCGATGGCGGAGGAACCGGTGCGCCGCCGCACCGCCTCGGCCCCGCCGCAGGCGGCCTCGATCTCGGCGCACTCGGCGCTGGTCGAGCTGTCCATCCAGATCGGCGAGGTCAGCCGCGTCAGACAGGGCCGCACGGCCTCGACCAAGGAGTCGGCTCCGTCCAGAGCGGTCGCGAACTCCGCGCCCAGATAGACGGTGCCGTGCTGCTGGCCGGAACCGGAGATGCCCGCCACCTCGGCCAGGGGCGCGCCCTGGTCGCGCAGCCGCCCCAGCAGCAGATCGAGCGCCGCCGCCCAGAGCAGGGGGTCGCTGTGCTTCACCAGCGGGTCCGGATGGGCCAGAAAGCCCTGCGGGCATTCGTATTCCGGCAAATCCTTGCCGAAATTCACCGCCGCCTCCAGCACCACCTTGCCGCCGGCCGCGTCGATCAGCAGGGCGCAAAGCCCCTGCGTGCTGGAATCCAAACCAAGATAGTAGGCCATGTGAATGCTCCCGGTTGACACCCCCAAACCATGCCTCCAATCCCCCGCGCATGCAAGCGGCCAGGATTCACCGCCAAGGCACGAAGCAGAGGGGAAAGGGGGAAACGGCCCGCGCACCCGGATCCCGGGCCGCTTTTCCGGAGCGCTCCGCCACCATATCCCGCCTTTCTCCCGGCATTTTTCCTTCGTGTTCTTCGTGCCTTCGTGGTGAACATTGCCCTGCTTGCGGATTGTCGCGCTGGCGTAACATTGTAGGAGTTTCAGGATGCCATTACGGAGTTCATCATGCTCATTCCCGACCCGCGCCATCTCGTCTGGATCGACCTCGAAATGACCGGCCTGCGGCCCGACCACGACCGCATCATCGAAATCGCCACCATCGTCACCGACCAGAATCTGAACATCCTGGCCGAAGGCCCGGTCATGGCCGTCCACCAGAGCGACGAGGTGCTGGCCGGCATGGACGAGTGGAACCAGAACCAGCACGGGCTGTCGGGCCTGATCGAGCGGGTGCGCGAGAGCGTGATCGACGAGGCGGAGGCCGCCTGCCTCACCCTCGAGTTCCTCCAGCAGTGGGTGCCCAGCGGGGCCAGCCCCATGTGCGGCAACAGCGTCGGCCAGGACCGCCGTTTCCTCTACCACCACATGCCGCCGCTCGAAGCCTATTTCCACTACCGCAATCTCGATGTGAGCACGGTGAAGATTCTCGCCCAGCGCTGGTATCCGGCTGTGGCCGGAGGGCTGGTGAAGGGCGAAGCCCACCAGGCTCTGGCCGACATCCGCGAGTCCATCGCCGAACTCCGCTACTACCGCGAGCATCTCTTCATCCCCCAGCCATGAACGAAACCGACGCCCGCATCTGCTCTCCCGGCCCCGGCTCCCGCTCCATCCGCACCCCCGCCGGCCAAGTGCTCGACATGCCCGCCGACTGGGAGCTGCTGCCGCCCGGCGACGCCACCCTCACCCGCCGGGTGAAACAGGCCGCCCCCACCTGGACCGTCCAGGAAAAACGCGGCCGGAAAATCTTTTCCCAGGGGGTCTGGGCCCCCGCCGCCGTCATCGCCAAAGTCCGCGCCGAGATCGAGGCCGAGCGCTCGACCCCGGCCTACGCCGCCGCCCGCCGCGCCCAGGCCCGCCGCCGCGAGCGGGTCCAGCATGAATACGAGGGCGACTTCGCCCAAGCGGTGCTGGCCTTCCTCGATTTCGCCCCGCGCTACGCCGACCTCGCCGCCGAGCTGGCCCGGCGGGTGGCGGCCCACGCCACGCCCATCGGCAGCGGCACCGTCGCCCGCACCGAACGCATCCCCCTGGACCAGCGCGCGGAAGCCGCCGTCATCGCCTGGCTGCGCCACCAGACCACCGCCTACGACCACCTCTCCGTCCCCCGCGTCAAAGGTGCCCGCCGCGAACTCCGCCGCCAGCTCGCCCAGCGTTCCCGCCAGTTGCTCGAACTCTACCGGCGCGGCCAGGACACCTCCCCCGACTGTCCCCTCCGCCAAGCCCTGGCCCGTCCGGCCAGCCC
>LVAZ01000632.1 GCA_001603055.1 Victivallales bacterium Lenti_02 | reverse complement strand
TAGTAGTCCCAGTCGCCGTCCTGCGGATTGCGGAGGCGGAAGGCCACGTCGCGCAGGCCGGTGTACCAGCCTTGGGGGAGGACGGCGGCGGTGGCGGCGGGGTCGCCGACGTAGCCGCTCATCAGGTTGTCCCCGCGGGTGACGAGGTAGCCCGGCTGGCCCTCGGCCTGGTCCGCGAGGAAACCCGGCTGGCCGGGCTCGATGGCCTGGACGATGCGGCAGGCGGTGAAGGGGGGTGTGGGGCGGCCGATGTAGTAGCCGCAGAGGGGTTCGCCCTGCCAGAGGTGGTTCCAGCCGCGCTCGAAGCAGGCCAGCCGCCCCGCCTCGTCGAGCTGCCGGGGGATGCCGAGAACTTGCAGGCAGGTCTCGGTGGAGCCGAAGCGGACGGTGGGGATGTGCCCGGCGAATTCCTGGAGGCGGCGGACGGTGGTCGGGCCGACCGGGGCGGAGCCGATCAGGAAATCGATCCGGCCCATGGCCGCCTTGAGCCGGTCCAGCGGCAGGGGCAGCTTGCCGCCGTCGCGCAGTTCGGCCAGAAAGTCGAAATGGCGCGAGACGGTGGGGGCGACGATGCGGGTGTGGTTTTCCCCGGCGACCCCCGCCAGAATCCGCCAGTAGGGGGTCGAATAGCGTTCGACCAGATGAATCCGGGTGCCGGGACGGCGCAGCGCCCAGTCGGTCAGGGCGGTCGAATTGGTGTGATGGAGGGGATTGACGATGAGCAGGGCGAGGCGGTCCTCGGGGTGGATGTCGAGCAGAGCCTCGAAGGTGGCCCGGTTGGCGGCGTAGCTGCGGTAGGGCAGTTGGACGCCCTTGGGCCGCCCGGTGGTGCCGGAGGTGAAGATGATGATCCGGGTCTGCTCGGGGTCGGGGTCGAAGAGATCGGAACCGGGATCGAGTTCGGGCTCATTCATCAGGTTCTCGACGAAGACACGGGGCAGTTCGGCGGGACAGGCGGCGAGGATGTCCGGCGCGAAAGTCTGGTCGGTGAGAATGAGTTTGGGCTCGGTGGCGGCGATTTTGTAGAGCACCTGGGCCACATCGTCGGCCTGCCAGTTCACGGTGACGGGGACGGTGCCGAGCATGGTGGCGGCGAGGCGGTAGGCGAGATCGGCGTAGTGGTTCCTGCCGAGGGCGTGGAGAACGCGGTCGCCGCGGGTGCAGCCGTGGGCGCGGAGACAGCCCGCCGCCTTCCGGGCCAGGGTCAGGAACTCGCCCCGCGAGAAGGACTCGCGGCGGACGCTGCCGTCGCCGGGAAAGCTGTGGTAGACCAGAAAGGGCTCGTCCCCGGCGGCGAAGGCCGGCAGATACTCGCCCAGATTGCTTCGCGCGGTTGAATCCATGCGCATAACCCCCGTTGGCAGGCTGAACCTTGGACAATATGTATTGAGGTTGGCGAAATTGCGGGTACGTTTGGCGGAAATCGGCGGGGACGCGCCGTTCCCGGCCGCCGCCACACGATCCAACCTGGGAGATTCCGCCATGGCTTCGCGCATCAAACAATCCGTCAGCCGCTGGTGCTACAACAAGATTCCCGCGCCGGAGTTCTACGCGGCGTGCAAGGCGATGGGCATTCTGGGCATCGATCTGGTGAAGCCCGAGGAATGGCCGCTGCTCAAGGAGCTGGGCCTGGTCGGCACCTGCACCCCGAGCCACAGCCTCACCGAGGGGCTGAACAAGGTCGCCAACCACGAGCTTTGCCTGCGCCAGCTCCGCGAGTCCATCGAGGCCACCGCCGCCGCCGGCTTCCCGAACGTGATCTGCTTCCCCGGCAACCGCAACGGCATCTCCGACGAGGAGGGGGCCGACAACTGCGTGGCCGCCCTCAAGCAGGTCGCCGGGCTCGCCGAGCAGAAGAAGGTCACCATCGTCATGGAGCTGCTCAACAGCAAGGTGAACCACAAGGACTATCAGGCGGACCGCACCGCCTGGGCCGTCGAGGTCTGCAAACGGGTCGGCAGCCCGAATGTGAAGGTGCTGTACGACATCTACCACATGCAGATCATGGAGGGCGACCTCATCCGCACCATCAAGGAGAACATCGAGTTCATCGGCCACTTCCACACCGGCGGCAATCCCGGCCGGCACGAGCTGGACGACACCCAGGAAATCTACTATCCCGCCGTCATGCGGGCCATCGCCGAGACGGGCTACACCGGCTGGGTCGGGCACGAGTTCGTTCCCACCCGCGACCCCCTGACCAGCCTACGCGAGGCCTACGTCCTCTGCGACATCTGATTCTGGTGGAATTCACGGCCCGTCCCCGGTCGTCGGGGACGGGCGTGCGCGGGGAGTGAGCCATGCTGCTCGGCATCGATTTGGGCACTTCGTCGCTCAAGGCGGTTCTGTTCGATCCCGCCTGCGGAACCATCGCGGCTCAGGCCAAGGTGCCCATCCAAACCCAGTATCCCCGGCCGGGCTGGGCCGAGATGGAGCCGGAA
>LVAZ01000136.1 GCA_001603055.1 Victivallales bacterium Lenti_02 | reverse complement strand
TCTCATCGGCGGCGGGCGGGACAATCTGGTCGAGAACAATGTGTTCGTCGATTGCCCCATCAGCGTCCATGTGGACGCCCGCGCCCTGAACTGGGCCAAGGCCACCGGGGAAAGCTGGGCCAAGGAGGCGACGGAAAAAGGCACCCTGCTCGGCATCGCCTACAACCAGCCGCCCTACAGCGAACGCTACCCCGAGCTGCCCCGCATCATGGACAATGACATCAAGGCCCCGGAGGGCAACGTCATCGTCCGCAACGTCTCCATCGGCGGGCGCTTCGACGGCATCCATGCCGATGCCCGTCCCTTCGTCGAAATCGGCACCAATCTGGTGGACGTGGACCCGCTTTTCGTGGACGCCGCCAAGGGGGATTTCCGTCTGCGCGCGGAATCGCCCGCCTGGGCGATGGGCTTCCAACCCATTCCGGTCGAGAAAATCGGCCTCTACGAATCCCCTGACCGCGCCACCTGGCCGGTGGTCCACAGCGTGCGCCCCAAGGAATCCTACACCCCGCCGAAACCGCCGCCCCCCACCGCCCAGGTCCGTCGCGCCGCCAGCCCGGTCGCCATCGACGGCAGCCTCAATCCCGAGGAATGGAACGGCCTCAAGGCCGAGCAGGCCATCCCCCTCGCGCAGACCGAGAACGGCGACCAGGCCCGCCATCCCAGCCGCGCCTGGCTTGCCCACGACGGGGAAGCCCTCCTGATCGCCGTGGACAACGCCATGAATCCGGGCGGCACCATCCGCCCCGGCAACCAGTGGGGCAAGGACGACGCCGTGGAACTGGCCTTCCGCCATGTCGCCGCCGGTCCCGCCGCCCCCATTCTCGTCCTCCGGGGCTACCCCTCCGGCCACTTCGCCAGCAGCGACGAGGCCCGCGCCCCCGCCGCCGCCGTCCAGCGCGCCGCCGCAGGCGTGGCCTACGCCGCCCGGATCGAGGGCAGCAACCGCTGGACCGCCGAATGGCGCGTCCCCCTCGCCTCCCTCGGCCTCGAACCCGGCCAGCCCCTCCGCCTCGCCTTCAACCTCACCGTCCGCAAAACCTCCCCCGCTGAATGGGTCATGTGGCGGGGCGACCACGTCGCCACCTGGCATGTGGAAAAGGCCGGCGGCTGGCTCGAACTCGTCCCCTAAGCCAATCCAGCCGGACGGACGGAACCACAACGCGCCGCATATTTCGGCGCGGCTGCCCTATTGCGCGCCGAAACCGCCAGAGTATTTTTCTCTGTTTCCACAGCCCGGATTCCATGTTCGCCCCGTCGGCATTCCAACCCTTTCCGGAAGAACAACCGATGAACAGCCAGCAGCGGCAACTCTTGGCCGCCATCCAGCCCCGCATCGAGCGCCACCTGAAACAAGGCATCATCCCGTTCTGGCTCGAACGCGGCATCGATCACGAATTCGGCGGATATCTGACCTGCTTCGACGCCCAGGGCAGATTCGACAGCAGCGACACCGACAAGTATATCGTCACCCAAACCCGGATGATCTGGGGAATGTCCGTCTTCGCCGAACTGCTTCCCGAAACGGGGGCCTGCCGCCGTGCCGCCGAGCAGGGCCTCGACTTCTTCATCGACCGCTTCTGGGAACCGGAACACGGCGGCTGGCGCTGGAAGGTGGACCGCCAAGGCCGTCCGCTGGACGACGGCAAGGTGGTCTACGGGCAAAGTTTCGCCATCTACGCCCTCGCCCAGTACACCCTCTCGACCGGCGACCCGCGCGGGCTTGAATGGGCCGCGCGCACCTTCGACTTGCTTCAGAAATACTGCGCGGACACCGCCCGCGGCGGCTACTACGAGAATCTGGAACCGGACTGGACCCCTTCCGCGCCGGGCTTCCCCGCCGGGGAGCGCAAGTCCCTCGACATCCACATGCATCTCCTCGAAGCCTTCACCGCGCTCTACGCCGCCTCGCGCGCCGAAATCCACCGGCGGCGGCTCGAAGAGGTGATCGATGTGCTCTTCACCCATATGGTCGATCCCGTCAGCGGCTGCGGGCTCAACCAGTTCGACCTCCATTTCCGCCGCCTCCCTCCCATCGCCATCCGGCGGACCTGGAACGCCGAACGCGAGGGGGAACTCGCCGTCAACGGCCCCGACACCACCTCCTACGGGCACAATCTGGAATTCGTCTGGTTGCTCCAGCATGCCTGCCAGGTCATGGGGAAATCCGCCGAAGCCTACCTTCCCGCCATCCGCAAAATGGCCTGCCACGCCCTCGAATACGGTGTCGACTGGCAACGCGGCGGCATCTACCGGGACGGCCTGCACCAGGGACCGGCGGTCGTCCGCGACAAGGAATGGTGGCAGCAGACCGAGTCCATGGTCGGGCTCCTCGCCGCCTACGAATGGACCGGCGAGCCGCGCCTGCTCGATGCCTTCGCCCTCGCCTGGGAGTTTGCCGACCGGCACCTGATCAACCACGAGCTGGGCGAGTGGCGCACGCTGGCCGACGAAACCGGGCGCGTGCTCGTCCCCGAACTGGGCAACCCCTGGAAAGCCTGCTACCACTCCGGACGGGCCATGAACGAAGTGCTCAAGCGCCTCAACCGCATCCTCTCCACCCCGGAAAGCGCCCGCTAGCCATGAACAAGAAGACGGTCGTCGTTTTCAGCCACGCCCATTGGGACATCGAGTGGTACATGCCATTCCGTTCCTTCCGGTTCTGGCTGCTCGACATCATGGATATGCTCAAGGAGATCGACAGCGAGGTTCCCGGTTTCGGGCCCTACGTGCTGGACGGGCAGGTCGCCCCGCTCGACCACTACCTCGAGGTGCGCCCGGAAGACGCGGCCTGGGTCCGCGAAATGGTCCGTTCCGGCAAGCTCGCCATCGGCCCCTTCTACACCCAGTTCGACGAATGGCTGGTCAGTGCCGAGTCCATCGTCCGCAACTGCCTGCACGGCATCCGGCGAGGCAGGGAATACGGGCCGGTCATGACGGCCGGCTATCTGCCCGACAATTTCGGCCACCCCCTCCAACTGCCCCAGATTCTGCTGGGCTTCGGCATCGACAGCCTCGTCTTCATGCGCGGCATGGTCGACCGGCCCGAAGACCTGAGCGACGAATTCCTGCTCCAGGGGCTCGACGGCAGCAAGGTTCTCGCCATCCACCTCAACCGCGGCTACGGCAACGCCGTCAACATCTGGCGCCAGAAAGCCGCGCCCATGACCGTCCGGACCACTCCCTACCACGAACAATTCATCGGTCTGGAATACGAGGCGGAACGGGTCCGCAACCTGGACGTGGCCAAGGCGGCCGAGGAACTCGTCGCCTCGGCGCGGCAGGAACTGGCCACCCATCCCTCGGGCGTCGCCCCCCTGGCCTTCGGCTGCGACCATTGCCCCCCGGCCGCCAAAATGCCCGCGATCATCGAACTGGCCAACCGCATGCAGGACGAGATCGAGTTCGTCCAGGGGGATGTGGCGGACCTGGTCAGCCGTACCAAGGCGGAGCGGCGGCAGTTCCCGACCTTCGCCAAGGAACTCTGGGGAGGGAAATACCACCTCATCCTGAACGGCACCCTGGCGACCAGAAGCTACATCAAGCAGAGCAACTACGCCGCCGAGAACCTGCTTGAAGTCTACGCGGAACCCCTTGCCTGCATGGCGGCGGTCCACGGCAAAAGCTATCCGCGAACCATGTTCGACGAGGCGTGGCGGATGATGTACCACAACCACGCCCACGACAGCATCCACGGTTCAAGCGTCGATCCCGTGCATCTGGAGATGATGCAGCGCTACGCGGCCGTCCGGCAGACCGCCGTCGGGATCATCCACTACAGCCTCAAGCATTTGGCCCAGCGAATGGCACCCTGGTGGCAACGCCATCCGGCGGGCATTCTGGCCTACGCGCCCCTGGCTCCCGCCCAGGGCACCTACGTCGGGGATGTCTGGGTCGAGAGCCAGAGCGAGGACTTCCACCTCGAGGACGCGGGCGGCAATCCCCTCCCGGTCCAGATTCTCGACAACCCGCTGAACGATGTGTCAAGCGGCAACCGCAGCAACTGCGACGCCTGGCCATCCCGCAGCGCCCGGCATATCCTCTTCCAGGCGAGCGGAATCAGCCAGGGTCTCGCCACCTTCGCCCTGGTCCCCGGCCGGCTGGAAATCCCCACCGCCGCCAACCACGACGCCTGCATCGAGAACGAATTCCTCAAGGTCTCCGTCCGCGACGGCCTGCTGGACATTCTCGACAAGCCAACCGGCACCACCCATCGGGGGCTGAACCTCATCGAGGAGGAAGCCGACGCCGGGGACGCCTGGGATTTCTCGGCGCCGCTCGAACCGGCGCGGACCTACCGGAACAACGAGTTCCCAGCCACCGCCCGGCTCGTCGAGAACGGCCCCGTGCGCTCGACGATCCGGATCGAGACCCGCATGCGCGTGCCCGCCCGCATGATCGGCAACAAACGGTCCCGGCAAAAAACCGATCTCGTCCTGGTTGCGGACGTTTCGCTGCTCGCGGGTGCCCGGCGGGTCGAGGTCGCCCTCGAATTCGACAATCAGGCCAAGGACCATCGCCTCCGGCTCCGCTGCCCCACCGCCATCCAGACGGACCAAATCGTCAGCCAGGGCCATTTCGGGATCATCCGCCGTCCGGTCGCCTACCCCTACGACACCAAGGACTGGGTGCAGGCCCCGAGCACCTACCATTTCCGGGACTTCGTCGCCGTCGCCGATCAAGCCAACGGGCTCGCCGTCGCCTGCCGGGGCCTCCACGAATACGAACCGATGGAAACCGGAACCGGGGTCGCCCTCCTGGTCACGCTGCTTCGGGGCATCGAGCGAATGAGCAAGTGGAACACCAAAGCGAGAGGCAGACGGGACGGCTCGCCGTCCCACGCCATGCCCGAGGCCCAGTGCCTCGGCCGCCAACGTTTCGAGTATGCCTTCGTGCCCTTTGCCGCCGGCGAGGGGTTCGCCTTTCTCGACACCGTGCGGGCGTTTCTCTACCCGCCGGTCTGCCATTTGATCCGCGACGAGCAGCGCCCCGAGCTGCCCGTCGAACCCGCCATGTTCCACCTCGAACCCGCCAATGTCGTCTTCAGTTGCCTCAAGGCGGCGGAGGATGGCAACGGCTATATCCTCCGGTTCTTCGAGAACGAGGGCAAGGATACCTGCTGCACCGTGAAGCTGGCCCGTGTGTTCCGCCGGGCCTCCCTGACCAATCTCAACGAGGACCCCATCGGCGACATCCCCATCCGCGAAGGAACCATCCGCCTCGAACTCGCGGCGAATAAAATCGCCACCATCCGCCTTGTCCCCTGATACAGAAACTGCAAACGAAGCCCGGATGGCTGGGGCAAGGCGGGCGGCCGCCGACAAACGGAAAAATCGGCGGGACACGGTTGACAACCTTGCTTCCATAACATACTATAAGCCAACAGGGCAAGCGCTTGCCCTCCTCCGTCTTCGTCTATCCGAACGGAATCTGGCGACATGGCGAGAGCGACCCTCAAGGACGTGGCCGAACGGGTGGGACTGAATCTGTCCACCGTTTCCCGCGTGCTGAACCGTCCATCCCGGGCCAAGGTGAGCGAGGCGACCCGGGAGCGGGTTCTGGCGGCGGCGGAAGAATTGGGCTACCGCCCCCATGCGACGGCGCAGGCCCTGGCCAAGGGCCGGGTCGGCAGCATCGGGCTGCTGGTTCCCGACTATCTCGACGAAGTGTACATGCGCTATGCGGACGGGCTGGCCCGGCTGTTCGCGGTCGAGGGCAGCCTGCTGGTGCCCATGTCCACCCGCTACGAGGCCGAGTTCGAGAACCGGGCTCTGGCCACCCTGAGCG
Source organism: Victivallales bacterium Lenti_02 (assembly GCA_001603055.1). GTDB lineage: Bacteria > Verrucomicrobiota > Lentisphaeria > Oligosphaerales > Lenti-02 > Lenti-02. The sequence continues at coordinate 8,057 of LVAZ01000136.1, read as the reverse complement.
CGGGACGGGCCGACCTCATTCTGGCGCTGCGCTACGAGAAGGACGACGAGAACGCCTACCGGCGCACCCAGCAGCTCGGGGTGCCGCTGGTCTTCCGCATCCCCGATGACGATCTGGGCGAGATTCCCTTCGACGCCGTCTACGCCGATGTCACCACCGGCTACCAGACCCTGGCCGAGCATTTCGGGGAAAACGGAAGGCGGCGGATCGGGTTGGTGGGCGGTTTCGCGGCGCAGGATTTGGCGGCGGGACGGACCGCCTCGCTCCCGGTGGCCGGTTTCCTGGCCGGCTGCGCCGCCTGGGGTGGAGAAACCGATCCGGCGCAGGCTGTTCCCTGCGCCCCTTCGGCCGAAGCGGCCTGTGCCGCCCTGCTCGAACGCATGCGGGACAATCCCCGCCGTTTCGACGCGCTGCTTGTGCAGAGCAACCGTCTGGTCCCCGGCGTCTACGCCGCGCTGCGCCAGATCGGCCTGCGGGTGCCGCAGGATGTGGCCGTGGCCACCATCAGCGACGCCGAATACTGCCGGGTGGCCGAGGTTCCGGTCACCGTCTGGGAGCAGCCGGTCGCCACCATCTGCGAGGAGTTGTTCCGCCTCGCCTGCCGCCGCCTGGCCACCCCGGCCGCAACCGTCGAGCAGGTCCGCGTCCATTCCCGGCTCATTGTGCGCCGAAGCTCCCTGAAACCCGCCGAATGATCGCAAGGAGGACAAGATGATCGCATCCATTGAGTTCCCGCCGCGCTCCCGCCGCTTCACCCTGATTGAACTGCTGGTCGTCATCGCCATCATTGCCATCCTCGCCTCCATGCTGCTGCCCGCCCTGGCCCAGGCGCGGGACCGCGCCCGCGCCATCAGTTGCATCAACAACCTCAAACAATGCCGCCTCGCCATGGAGATGTACGCCCAGGACAACGACGGACTCTCCCTCATGTACGAATACAACGGGACCACCGAATACCGCTGGACCCGCCGCCTGCACGAGGACAAGTACATGACCGACACCGCCTGCTTCGTCTGCCCCTCCCAGCGGCCCTTCCAGTACGTCAACTACACCCAGACCTACGGGGCGCTCATGGACATCCCGAGCGCCGACCGCATCTATCTCTCGGGCACCCCGCGCTGGACCTTCCTGCGCCTCGGCAGGCTCAACAACCCCTCGGTCTACGTCACTCTCGCCGACAGCGCCTACATCACCGCCGACGCCAATCTCGGCCTCCAGTTCGCCAGCCTCTACTTCAGCAGCACAAGCTGGGCCATGCATCTGCACCACAACAACCGCGCCAACATCGCCTACGGCGACGGCCATGTGGCCAGCACCGACCGGGGCGAGCTGGTCAACGCCGTCCGCACCACCCACGGCACCGGGCAGACCCTCCGCATTCTCGACGCCAACAACGTCGTCATCCAACTCAACTAGCACCGCAAGGAAGACAGGCCATGAAACGAGGAATGATGCTGTTCGGCGCGCTCGCGGCCATCGGGACCCTGACGGCGGCGCAACTGCCCCTCGAGGAAGGTTTCGAGGACGATCTGGCAACCCTGCGCGGGCGCGGCTGGACCCTCCACAGCACCGCCTCCCTCGCCCGCTACGACGGCGGTTCCCAATGTCTGCGCATCGAGGTGCCGGACGGCCAGAAACGCTACGCCGAACTCTTCATCCCGGTCGAGGCCGGGAAGTTCTACCGGGCCGAAGTCCGGATGCGCGCCGAAGAGGTCAAAGCCCATCCCGAGGCCGGTAGCAACCGTGGCGCGGTCATTTTCCTGCAATGGGCCGACCACCAGAAGAAGCACGTCTCGGGCGGGGCCTTCCCGCGCGGTCTGCGCGGCACCCACGGCTGGACCACCCGCCGGGTCTCCCACACCAACCGCATTCCCGAGAATGTGGGCTATCTCCATGTCCTGCTCGGCGTCGAGGGCCAGGGAACCGCCTGGTTCGACGACCTGCGGGTGAGCGAAATCGCCCCCGGCTGGGACGGCCCCGCGCTCCTGCAACCGACAGCGGGGGAAACAGTTCCCAGCCAACGCCCGGGCGTGGCCTGGGAGGAGATGAGCGGGCTATCCTATCGCCTCGAATTCTCCCGCGACGGACGGTTCTCCCCCGAAACCACCATCGCGGGCGAAGTCAGCGGGGCAACCGGCCGCCCCGCCGGGTGGCTGGCCCCCGGCGAATGGCATCTCCGAATCACCCCGCTGCTGGCCCGCGACAACGCCCTGCCCACGCCCCTGGCCCATCGTTTCACCGTGGCGGCGGACGCCGTGGCCTGGCCTCCCGACCTCGAACCCCGCTGGGCCTGGTCCGACGCGCCCCGCCCGGAACTCGCGGCCCGTTTCGGCCCGCCCGGCGTCAAGGCCAATCTCGCCATCACCATCGGCGACATTCCCGCCCGGATTCTTTCCCTGGCCGACGGCATCGTCCGTTTCCAGCCAACCGCCGACCTGCCCGCCGGGGTCCACGAGGTGCGCATCGAGGCCACCCTCCCCGACCGCGACCCCGTCGTGTCCGAAGGCATCTTCTGCAACAAACAGCCCGGCAGCCGGGTGACCTTCCGCGACGGGCGCACCACCTTGGTCGACGGCAAGCCCTTCTTCCCCCTCGGCACCTACCGCGACCCCAGCGACCGCACCGACACCTTCGACGGGGTTCTCGCGGCCGGTTTCAACCTCACCCACGACTATCTCTTCGAGCATAGCCCGCAGACCGTCGAAACCACCCGTGCCTACCTCGATGCCGCCCACGCCGCCGGGCTCAAGGTCTTCCTCGGCATCGCCCGCAAGAAAATCCACGACCGCGACGGTCTCTGGATTCAGCGCTGGGTGGCCGAACTCATGGACCACCCCGCCATCCTCACCTGGTATCTCATGGACGAGCCGGAAATCCGCGGCATGTCCGCCGAGGACATGCGCCGCATCCACGATCTGGTCCATATGGTGGACCCCTTCCGCCCGACCAGCGTGGTCTACTGCAAACCCGGCGTCTTCGCCGACTGGGCGGACTGCCAGGACCTGCACTGGAACGATCCCTACCCCCTCCCCAACCGTCCGCTCACCATGGTCGAGGACTGGACTCGCCAGGGCCGCGCGGCAGTCGGCGAAACACGCCCCCTGTGGACCGTGCTCCAGGGCCATGACTACCGCTTCTGGCAGGACCCCAAGGCCGCCTGGGAAGCCCACGGCGCGCCCAACCAGCCCTCGCCCGAACACACCCGCTGCATGACTTTCCTCGCCCTCGCCGCCGGCACCGACGGCCTCGTCTGGTACTGGGGACCGCGCAGCAAATACCGCATGGTCGAGGACGCCCCCGAAGCCTGGGGCGGCATCGTGGTCATGGTCCAGCTTCTCCGCCGCCTCGAACCCTGGCTCAACGCCCCCCGCAACCCCGCCGACGCCATCGAGCTGCCCGAGCCCTTCCGCGCCTGGAGTCGAGTCCATGACGGCCAGCGCCTCCTCGCCCTCGTCAACTCCGGCCCCGAACCCGCGACTCTTTCCCTCGACCTCGCTCCCTGGCAAGCCACCGCCGCCACCGATCACGAAACCGGCGAGCCCGTCCCCCTCCAGCAGGGCCAAACCACCCTTGAGTTTACCCCCCACCAAGTCCGCCTACTGCGGTTCTGAACGGAGGGGCATGGGGCTAGATAAACCGGTTGGGCAATCCCGCATTCGTGGCCGCCGCGCATTGCCGACGGTCCGACGACACGAACAGGTCCGCGCCCCACTCCAGCGCACAGGCAACATGCAGCGAATCCAGCGCCCGCAGGGGGTTTGCTTCAAGCAGTTCCACGGCTCGTGCCACGGCGGCGGGAGTCAACTGAAGGATAGTGGCTTCGCCCATGTCCGATGCAAGGGCTTCCTTTGCCTGCCGGTACTCGGTTGCGGTCAGCGATCTCTCACGGCAAAGCCGGTTCAGGGCGGATACAATCTCCGGCAGGCAGAGAATGCAGAGACCAAGCTCCGAGGCACTTTGTAGGATGCCTTCCACCTCGTCGCTGCCCGCCTCCTGCACATAGCGCTTGGCAAGCGACGAGGAATCCAGAACGACCTTCATCCCTCGGTCTCCCGTTCCTCAAGAACGGCTTTCGACAGGGCCAAGCCCCTAGTGGCAAGCCGCAGCCCTGGGCGTCGCCAAGACGGAACATCCGCCGGTTCGCCCACGAAGGGACAGATTTCCGCCACCGGCTTCCCATGCCGGATGACCACCAGCGTCTCACCGCTCTCCACTTCGGATATCAGCTCCGACGCCTGCCGCCGGAATTCGGTGAAAGTGACCGTTTTCATTGTCTGTACCCCAAATAAGTGTACAGAATAATGTACACTTCCTCCGGAAAACGACCACTTGCTCTGCACTTCCCCTGCCGTCACCCTATTGGAGAAAGACGGGATTGGTGAAGGCGAGGACGCCGCTGAGGTCGAAGGGATTGCCGCAGTGGTCGTTGTCGGGATAGGGGGCGTCGGCGTGGAGCAGGGCTAGAACCCACTGGCCCGCCTTGCGCTCGACCGGGAAGGTGGCATCGATTGCCGCCCGATTCTCGCCGGGGATGACGTGGACCACCCGACCCTCCTGGACAATCTCGATCCGCTCGATGGGGACATTGGACCGGGCTCGGATGCTTCCGGTGAAGCCGCTGCCGCCGCGCAAGGTGTCGCCCGGCAAATGCCCGTCGACTTCAAGATAGAGCAGCGCCCCCGGCGCGCGGGTGCAGAAGGCCCGGCCCCGGCGCATGGCGTCGAGAATGGCGGGCGGAGTGAGCCGACCGTGGGTGAACAAGCCCACCCGGCAGGAGCCCGGCGGATAGCGCACCGCGTCATGGGTGTCGGTGTTCCACATCCCCGCCAGGCGACGCCCCCGCGTCAGCCGGTCGAACCAGGACGGGAAATCGAAATTCTCGACCACGGCCACCTCGTTGGGATGCTCGTCGGCCACCCACCAACTGCGGAAATAGCCCAGATTCCAGCGCCCCATGACGTCGCCGCGATGGGAGGGATGGTTCAGTTGCAGCAGACAAGGCCGGTTCGCCTGCCGCTGACGCTCGATCACCTCAAGCCACTGCGGCGGCCCCGGATAGCGGTCGGCACGGACCCCGTAGGGCAGGTGGGGCAAATCCACCAGCACGTTCAGCCCGCAGCAATGGCAGAAAGGCGTGTCCACCTCCTGCCCCGGCATGGCCACGAAGCGCCCGGTCTGGTCGCTGGAACTCCCCCCGTCGGCGAAGGCTTCCGGAGAATCGGACAGGAAGGCGTAGTGCAAACCCTGCGCCCGCGCCGCCCGCATCAGATCACGCGGGGCATGGGCGCCGTCGTTGTGGTAGCAGTGCATATGCTGGTCGCCCCACACCCAGCCCTCTTCCGGGCGCAGCCGCCGCCGCAGGGGGAAATCCAGACGGCGAACCGCCCCCGGTACCAAACGAAGCTCGTTGCTTTCGGGGAAGAACTCGAAGCCATGCTCCGCCCGCACGGTCCACGCCCCCGGCGGCAGCGGAATCCGCGCCGTCTCCCCTCCCAGCACATCCCGCACCGCCAGCATTTCACCCCCGCGCCAGACCGACACCCGCCCGTCCAGGGAACGCAACGTCTCCGGATCGCTCAGTTCGGCCTCGACAAAGGCATAGGCCAGGGACTCCCCGGGCCGGCGCAGCAGGAGCGGCAAACCCTCGGCACAGGTGAATCGGAACGCACCCGACGGCACCGCCAGCCGGAGGTGGAGCAGGCCGGGACGGCCCTCCACCGGCCATTCCGCCGTCATCCAGCCACAGCCCGGACAACGCCACTGGAAAGGCTCGGTCGTCTGCCCGTCCCAGCCAACCATACCCCCGTCCCGCGCCATACCCGAGGCGTGGAAGGTCAGCACATCCAGCCCGGCCGGCACGTCAATCCAGAGTTCGAGACCCTCCCCCTGGCCCTGGTCGCGCCCCGCGAACAGCAGGCGCGGTTCCCGCCGAGGCAAGTGGCTAGGCACCCCGCCCGGTCCCGGAATCACAAAGGGCAAGGCCCCCTCGTCCGGCCGCACCTCGCGCAGAGTGCCCGCCGCCACCGGCAGCGACGAACTTCCCCAGCGATGCACCCAGGCATTCCCCGACGTGGTATTAGTCAGCAGGACAGTATCCATAGGCGTCTCGGTCCTTGCGTTGCGGCCCTGTCTTGACCATACACGCCCAACCCCCGCCTGTCCCATTCCCGTCTTCGGCAACGATGCGGCGGCTACTCGGCAACCAGCGCGGCGCGGAGTTCGGCCTCGGTGATGGGGCCGGGACGGAGAATCCGCAGTTCGCCCCCCACCACCGAAACCACCGTGGACGCCTCGCCGACCTCGACGGTGCCGCCGTCCACCAGCACATCCACCTCGCCCGCCAGACCCGCCGTCGCCGTCGCCGCTTCCAGGGCGGGCGGCTGGCCGGTAAGATTGGCGCTGGTCGCTGCCAGAGGCTCTCCCAGCTCGGCCAGAACCGCCAGCAAGAACCCATGCCGGGGCACGCGCAGACCGATGGTTTCGCCGCCGGCCGCCTCGACCACCACGGTCAGCGGCCCCGGCCAGAACGCCTTGCCCAGAGCCCGCAGCGCCGCCGACTCGATCACCCCCGCCTGACCGGCCATCGCCACCGAGGCCGCCAGCATCTGCAACCGCTTGTCCGCCGGACGCTGTTTCAACTCGTAGATACGTTCCCGCCCGGCGGCGTTCCGCCACAGGGTCATGAGCCCGTACACTGTCTCGGTCGGCAGCGCCGCCACCCCGCCATTCCGCAGGCAGCGAACCACTTGGGAAACCGCATCGTCGGCATTCGAGGAGAATTGCATGACAGAGGACCCTTTCAGAAAAGTGTCCCCCTTAATTTGCCTCCATCCACCCCGCTGGCAAGCCGTCCCACTCAGTCGCGGAGAATATCCGGAACTTCTGTTTCCTGCCCCTCCTCCCAGGCAAATCCAACACGCCTCCCGCGTTCAGGATATGGGGGGATGGGAGCGATGGTCCAGCCATGCTGGCTGGCCTGGCATGTTGCTCCCCGTTGGGGAGACTGGGGGAACCACAGGTCGTTTCTATTTGAGTATCTTGCCAGGCAGACTGACGGTTCCATTTCTCTTCTTCCTTTCCTTCGCGTTCCACGTAGCGCCGGAACGACCAGCCCCCGCAACACCCGCGCAAGCGTCCAACCCGCCAGGCATTTCCCCCAAAAAAAGCCTTTCCTTCGTGCCTTCGTGCCTTCGTGCCTTCGTGCCTTCGTGGTGAGCTTCCTCTTCTTCGTTGCCTTCGTGTTCCACGTAGCGCCGGAACGACCAGCCCCCGCAACATCGCCGCAAGCATCCAACCCGCCAGGCATTTCCCCCCAAAAAAGCCTTATCTTCGTGCTCTTCGTGCCTTCGTGGTGAATCCCAGTCCCCCCAGCGTCACCGGCGGGACAGCTCCTCGTAGACTTCGTTGTAGTAGAGCACGTTTTCGACCGGGGTGTTGGCGGGAATGTGGTTGCCCACGGCCAGGATGAAACCGGGACAGGACTTGCCGATGGCCATGCAGCGCTCGACCTCCGCCCGGATTTTCTCCCGCGTCCCGCTGAGCAGCACCCGGCAGTCGGCGTTGCCGACGAAGGAATGGGTCTTGCCGTATTTCGCCGCCAGCAGGGCCATGTCGGTGCAGGGTTCGAGAACGAAACCGTGGACTCCGCACCCGGCGATGTCGTCGATGAAGGCGGTATAGTTGCCGTCCGAGGTGAAAATCAGCTTCTTGCCGCTCTCGATGATGGGCGCGAACAGGCGCTTGTAGTTGGGGAAGGCATAGGTGCGGTACCAGTCGGGATGGTAGATGGCGCCCTCGTTCCAGACGAAGTCGTCGTGGATCATGACGACCGGCACGTCGGCGTCGGCCAGGGCGTGGAAGTACTGCTCCATCCAGTCGCAGTAGCGATTGGCTAACTGCCCGAACCGCTCGGGGTCGGTGCCCGCCGCCAGGAGCTGCATGTCCCAGCCGAACAGGTAGGTGAAGCCGGAAATGAGGGTGATGTAGATGCCGGTCATGTTGACCGCGTCGGGATTGGCCGCGCAGTTGGCCCGGTAGTGGTTCTCGGTGATCCGCAC
>LVAZ01000631.1 GCA_001603055.1 Victivallales bacterium Lenti_02 | reverse complement strand
GTACAGCAACACTTTCGTCGCGCAGTACGTCGGTTCGGGGCAGCCGGGGCGGGTGGGCTCGGCGGTCTGGCAGGCGGTGTATCTGGCGCTGGTCGCCGGGGGGATTCTGGCGGCGCTGTCCCTGTTCGGGGAATGGTTTTTCGAGCTGGCCGGGCATGCGCCGGAGGTCCGCGCCGACGAGGTGGTGTACTTCCGGATTCTCGCCTGGGGCGGCGGGGTGTTTCTGCTGTCCGGCGCCTTTTCCGGGTTCTACGCGGGACGGCACGACAATGTGACGCTGATGGTGGCGCATGTGGCGGGGGGAGTGACGAACGCCGTGTTCGACGGCTTGCTGATTTTCGGCCTGCTTGGGTTCCCGCGCCTGGGGATCGCGGGGGCGGCCTGGGCGACCGTGCTCGGGCACGGGGTGCAGGCGGCGATGCTGGGAATCTGGTTCTTCGCGCCCCGTTTCCGCCGCGAGTTCGGCACCTGGCGGGGGAGGGGGCTCGAATTCGGCCTGCTGCTGCGGCTGATCCGCTACGGGTTTCCCAACGGGGTGCGCTATGTGATCGAGATCGCCGCGTGGACGGTCTTTCTGCTCATCATCGGCAAGATCGACTCCACCGGGCTGGCCGCCAGCAACATTGTCTGGCGGATCAACGGCATGGCCTTCTTCCCGGTGATCGGCCTGTCCATCGCCGTCTCGATGCTGGTGGGGCAGGCCCAGGGGGCGGGGCGTCCCGATCTGGCGCGGCAGGCCACCCACCGGGGGCTGGTGATGGGGCAGGTCTGGATGACGGCGGCGGCGGCGCTGATGGTGCTGTGGCCCGATTTGCTGCTGCGGCTCTTTCTGGGCGACACCGTGGGCGCGGCCGACAGCGAGCTGTATCGGTTGTGCGTGGTGCTGCTGCGCTATGTGGCGGTCTATTGTCTGCTGGACAATCTGAACATCATCTACATGGCCATGCTGGCCGGGGTGGGCGACACCTTCTGGATGCTGGTGGTATCCGGGGTGGCCCATGTCCTGTTTGGAGCAGCCTTGCTCATCCTTGCCTGGGCGGGCGGCGGGACGCAGGCGCTGTGGCTGGCGGCGACGGTTTTCATCTGTCTCCTGGCCGGGGTCTGGGTGTTCCGCTTCCGCTCGTCGGCCTGGGAGGGCAAGCGGGTGGTCGAATCGGGGGCGGCGGTGGGGCTCAATCCCGCCCATGCCGAGCCGGTGGAGGGGACCAAGTAGCCGGGAACATCCGTTCGCGCGACGGGTTGAAGAGGACGCAAGAAGAACGAGTGTAGAACCGAAGTCCGGGCCGGTCGGTCCGGGAGGCATAAGGCAGAGTCAAACCGGAGTTGTTTCATGAAGATATTTCTTTCCATTCTGGCGGTTGCGGTGGTGCTGCTGCTGGTCGGCGGCTGCACCGCGATCCAGGTCCGCAACGGGCTGATTACCAAGGACGAGATGGTAAAGGAGCAATGGAGCCAGGTGGACACCCAACTGGTCCGCCGGGCCGATCTGATTCCGAATCTGGTGAACACCGTCAAGGGCTACGCGGCCCACGAGAGCGAGATCTTCACCGCCGTGGCCCAGGCCCGTTCGGCGCTGATCGGGGCCCAGGGGCCGGCGGCGAAGGCCGAGGCGGCGGGAGCGGTGAACGGCGCGCTCGGGCGGCTGCTGGCCATCGGCGAGCGCTATCCCGACCTCAAGGCCGACCAGAGTTTCATCCGCCTGCAGGACGAACTGGCGGGCACGGAGAACCGGATTGCGGTGGCGCGGGGCCGCTACAATACGACGGTCCGCGAGTACAATGCCAGCATCCGGCGTTTCCCCGGCAGTTTCTTCGCGCCGGGCCTGGGGCTGGAGCGGGCGGAGTATTTCGAGGTTCCCGAGGGCAAGCAGGTGGCCGATCCGCCCGAGGTGAAGTTCTGATGAGCCTGGAACCCACCAGTCCCGAATTCCAGCGGCGGGTGACGGCCGCCATCGAGGACGCGGAGCGCGACACCAGCGGCGAAATCCGCGTGCATATCCAGAATCATGTGCGGGGCGATCTCTACGCCGCCGCCCGGAAGCGCTTCGAGGATTTGGGCATGACCGCCACCGAACAGCGCAACGGCGTGCTTTTCTACATTGCCGTGAAGGACCGCAATTTCGCGGTGCTGGGCGACCGGGGGATCGACGAGCGGGTGCCCGATGGCTTCTGGCAGGAGACGGTGGACACCATGCGCGGTTTCTTCGCCCTGGGTGATCTGGCGGGCGGACTCGAGGCGGGCATCCGCCAGGCCGGCCAGGCGCTCAGGGAATTCTTCCCCCGCCAGCACGACGACGTGAA
>LVAZ01000135.1 GCA_001603055.1 Victivallales bacterium Lenti_02 | reverse complement strand
TCTCGACGGCGAGGGAGCGGCCCGGTCGCCGGGCGGTGCCGCGCCGGGCCAGGGCGGCGCGGTCGAAACGGTGGCCCCCGAGCCGCCGCCTGCGGGCGGCGTCCACCGCGAGCGCGCCGACCAGAATCAGCGAGCCGGCTCCGAAGAAGGTGGCGGCGGCATCCTTGCCCCTTCCCGCCGGGGTGAGCAGAACCAGAGCCAGGCCGGCGAGCACCAGCGCGGCCCCGAGCCAGAATCCCAGCCGGGAGCGGTCCTTGCCGAGCGGAGCGGCGAGGACGGCCAGGGGAGCGCCCGAGGTGGCTTGGCGGAGCGGGAAGCGGAGGGCGAAGAGGGCCACCAGCAGGCTGGCCAGGAGGCCAAGCAGCAGGGCGGGCCAGGAGACGTGGGCGGCCAGCGGGGCCTGTCCCACCGATCCCTTCCAGACCGTGGCCAGGGCGTGGATGACCAGGCGGTTGTACAGCAGCCCTCCGGCCGCGCCGAGCAGCACGCCGGGCAGGGCGAGGCAGAGGGCCTCGCGCAGAAACAGGCGGTGGACCTGGCGGGCGGTCCAGCCCAACGCCCGGAGGGTGGCGATCTGGCCGCGCCGCGTTTCCAGGCCGAGGCTGTAGAGCAGGGCGGTGAGCAGCAGGGCGGCGAGGATGAGAAAGAAGCTGAGGCCGAGAAACAGGCCGCTGAAATCCACCGAGTTCCGGCTGGCAACCAGGCCGTTCGTCCAGACCATCTGGACGGAGCAGCCGAGGGAGAAGGGATTGGCCGCCGTGGCGAGGGCCTGCTCGACCTGTTCCCGGTCGCGCTCGCGGAAGCGCACGGCGGTGAGGCTGCCGAAGCGGTTGCCCCAGAGCTGCTGGGCGCGGGCGAGGGTGACGAAGGCCTTGGGGGTGCCGCGATGGGTGTCCCAGTAGGCTTCGTCCTTGGGCCGGATGCGGGAGAAATCGAGGTTCACGCCGGTGTCCCAGTCGGTGCAGTCCTCGGCGTCGGCGATGCCGGGGAAATCGGGCATGAGGCCGGGGTCGGCGAAGGGGCCGTCGAGGGGAACGATGTGGCGGACGGTGAACGGCGCCTCCTCCTCGACCAGTTCCCGCAGGGGGCCGAGGGTGTAGTAGCGGAGGCGGACAAGATCGCCGACCCTGGCCTGCAAGTCGTCGGCCAGCCATTGGTTGAGGACGATGCCGTCGTCGTCCATTTCGGGGAGCCAGTCGGCGTCGGTGCCGGCGACGAAGGAGTAGGGGGTGGCGCTGCCGTCCTTCTCGATGCGGTTGGCCAGATAGGTGAGGATGCCGGCGGGGTGGCGCGGGCGGCGGGCGAGTTCCTTGACGATGCCGTTGGCGAGGAAGACGCGGGGGGAGCGGACCTCCCAGCCGCCGCCGGGCAGTTCGCGCAGTTCGAGGGAGGCGTCCGCGCCGGTGAGCAGGCTCGGCAGTTCGAGGGGGAGTTCCGTATTCCCGCCGGTGGCGAGGAAGAGATTGGCCCGGCCGGGGATTTCGAGGATTTCGGCCAGTTGGTCGCGGTTGACGAAGGCGTTGCGGGGGGCGGCATGGTCGGCCTGGAGGCCGAACCGGGCCCAGCGGTCGCTGCCCACCACGTCGGCGACGGCGAGGCGCAGGGGGACGATGGCGTCTTCCGCCTGGGCCAGGGGGGTGTCCTTGGGCATGCCGGAGAGGCGTTCGAGGCGGATGACCACCTCGTCGCCCGGACCCACCGCCAGATGGCGGGCCAGTTCGGCGGCCAGGACCACCGTTCCCCGTTCCGGGACGGGAGCCTGCCCGAAGGGCGCGAGGGCCGGGAAATCCGCGTCGACCCCGCAGACTTGGACCTGGCCGGCGCGGCGTTCGCTGCCGGGGACGGAGACCACTCCCGGCACGGCGAGCACGGCGGCCGCCGGGGTGCCCAGGCGGCGGCGCAGGCGTGCCGCCAGGTCGGCCCGGGGCAGCAGGTCGGTGGCGACGACGGCGGTGCGGGTCTGTCCCAGGCGCAGGAACACCAGTTGGTCCAGACTCCGGCGCACGGAGCCGCCCACCAGCAGCGCCCCGGCCAGCACGGTCCCGGCCACGGCGGTGGCGGCCAGCACGGCCAGATTGGCGCGCCAGTAGTGGCGGAGACTGCGGCGGATGAGGGGGGGGCGGATCATGGTTTGCCGGTCGGGTGCAGTACGCCGTCGCGCAGGGTGAGGGAGCGGTCCAGGCGCGCGGCCAGTTCGCGGGAGTGGGTGACCACCAGCAGGGCGGTGCCCTGCTCGCGGTTCAGTTCGAGGAGCAGGTCGCCGAGGGCGGCGGCGGCCGCCGCATCGAGGGCGCCGGTCGGTTCGTCGGCCAGCAGGAGGCGGGGG
>LVAZ01000630.1 GCA_001603055.1 Victivallales bacterium Lenti_02 | reverse complement strand
GTTTGTGCCCCCACCAGACGAGCACATCGCAGCGCTTCAGCAGGTCGGCGGGAATCCCCTGTTCCGGATCGTCCAGCCCGGCCACCACCACCTCCCAATCGGGCAGTGCCAGCTTCAGACCGTCGGCAACCGCCGTGTTGATATCGGCGGGATAGACATCGGCCGGAGCCGTCGCTTCGGACCAGCATACAACACACGGTTTTCGGGAACTCTTTTTCATGGCTATGGTGCTTTCTGTTCAGAAGTGGACTGTCGCCGGCTACTCCCCCAGGAGCGCCTTTGCATCTACGTCCAAGTCAAAGGCTTTGACGAAATCGTCGTAGATCAGGAGGCCGTTGTAGGCGTCGGGGATAATGAGAGCGCCGTTGCGCACGGACACCATGCCCGGATTGCCGGCCGTCTGGAATTCATGGAGCAGCCTGGGCTTCTCCACGTCGCGGATGTCGACAATGGCGATGGTGGACCCCACGCGGGACGCGGCAAACAGGGCGTTGCCAACTACCGTGGGCTTCCCCTCGGAGTGCTGGGAATACCGGCGAAGCGGCTGCGCGTTGTAGTCGGTCTCCAGCGGTTTCACGATGCGGTACCCCCCGCGGTCCAGGCAGAGGAAATGGTCGCCGTGCGCCGCAATCCCGGAGAAAATGTGGTAGCGGTCGTTCAGGTTGAGCCCGGTGTCGATCTCCTTGCCGGATTTCGCGAAATCGAGCCACCGCACACCGTTCACATGGCTCCAGGCGCAGGCATAGCGGTCACCGACGTCCCCGTGCGACATCTGGTCGCCATAGACGATGCTGTCGTAGTACCTGGCGATCTGGCGGGGCTGGGCGGGGTCGGAGACATCGAGAATGAGGAATTCGTGGTCCGCCTGCACGATGGCGCGGGTGCCCTTCGCATACGTCAGACACTGGCGGACGGCGGCCTTGTTCTTCGGCATGAACCGCGCCCGGGGTTCCAGCCTGCCATCGCCGGTGTGCCGCCAGACCGAGAGGCCGCTGGTGTTCTCGCTCACGTAGACCCAATCGCCGGATACCGAGACATGCACGGCAAAGCCTTCGGTCTCGATGGTTGCCACTTCCCGGACCTCGGGCCAGAGGTCGACCACCCGGAGCCCCTTCATCCCCGCAGCCACCAGGGTGTAGTCGCCGCAGAAGTCGGCCGCCCAAACCTGGCCGCCGGGGCGATACACGCGATGGTCCTTGGGAACCTCTTTGGAACGGACCGGAATCGCCAGCGCCGCCCCGCGGTCCGGGCGGTAGCGCCGCACGAGCGACGTCGCCGATATCACCTTCAAGCCAGCCTCCGGGCAAGCGGCGTAGATGATGTCGTCGACGACGGCGGCTCCCGCCACCAACTCCTTGTAGTGGGCCACGGTCTTCGGTTCCGCCGGATCGGAGACATCGACCAGAAAGATGCCGTTGAACGTGTCGACGCAGCACACCATGGAGTCGCCAGCGGCAACCGGGGTCCACATGTCATAGCCCCCGCGATGGTAGAACTTCGGAAACTTGGTCCGGCCCAGGAACTCCGGTGCCGCCGGGTTCTTGATGGAGAAAATCTCGAACCCGTGCCCGGCACCGTATCCGGGATCACCCTCGTTCTGCCAGGCGCCCCGGTTCCTCGAATGGTGCCCCGTGGAGGCGTAGAGCCGGTCGCCGGCCACGCAGACGCCATCCCCGAAACCGTCCATGGGAAGCGATGAAACGATCTTCGGGTGGTACGGATCGCTGATGTCGATGGTCGTCAGTTTGCACACCCCCCAGTCGCCCACGTAGATGATGCTCCCCCGCGCATCGACCGACTGCGCCTCGCCAGTCTTGATCTTGCTGACGTAGACGGGATTGCGCGGGTCGGCGACATTCACGATCTCGACGCCAAACTGACGCTGCGCAATGAACATCAGGCTGCCCTGGACCTCCACCCCCGTTGCCAGTTCGATGCAGTCATAGTGGCACAGCAACTCGGGCTGGCGGGGATCACGGACATCGAAGATGAACACGCCGTTGGCGCGGGCGGTGACGTAGGCAAT
>LVAZ01000134.1 GCA_001603055.1 Victivallales bacterium Lenti_02 | reverse complement strand
ATGTCCACCGACCGACGGGATTTTCTGCGCGGCATCGCCACCGGCGCCCTAGCTCTGGGCACCGTTCCAGCCCTGGCCCAGAACGGACCGGAAGCCGCCCCTGCGGCCAAGGTCCAGCGACGGGCTTTCGGCAAGCTCGGCGACGAGGTTTCGATCCTCGGCCTCGGCCTCGGCTCCGCCTTCACCACCCCCTACGACAAGGACCGTGAGACCGGGCAGAAGCTCCTGTTGCGGGCCTTCGAGCTGGGGGTGAACTTCTGGGACACGGCCCGGCCCTACGGTCCCAGCGAGGTGATGATCGCCCCCGCCCTCAAGGGCATCCGCAAACAACTCTTCCTCTCCAGCAAAAGCGGCAGCCGCGACTACGACGGCTTCCTCCGTGACCTCGAAACCAGCCTGCGCAACCTGCAGACCGACTATCTCGACCTCTATCTCATCCACAATCTCGAACCCAAAAAAGACACCGACCTGGACCAGATCGAGAACGGGGCCGTGCGCGCCGCCCGCAAGGCCAAAGAGCAGGGCCTCATCCGCGGCTTCGGCATGAGCGGCCATACCGAACCGGACATTCTCATGGCGGCCATCCGCCGCTGGGAGCCCGACGCCGTCCTGACCATCTTCCCCGCCAGCCGGCCCAACAACGGGCGCTACGAGGACGAGTTGCTCCCCCTGGCCAGGGAGCGCAATCTGGGCGTCATGGCCATGAAGGCCCTGCGCCGGGACCGCCAGTCGGACCTCAAGGGCACCGATCTCGTCCGCTACCCCATGAGCCTCCCCGGCATCCACACCACCCTCGTGGGCCTGGACACCCTGGAACATCTGGAGATGAACGCCGCCATGGCCAGCCAGTTCACCCCGCTGGGCAACCGCCAGCGTGCCGCCATCTCCCGCGAGGTGCAGCAGACGCTGGGCAGCTACCCCGCCCCCTGGAACATGCCCGGCTACCGCGACGGAGTGCCGGTGTAGCCGGGCAGGAAATCCGGAAAACTAGGCCTTGCTGACCCGGTCGGCGTAGTCGCCGGTACGGGTGTCGATGCGCACCCGGTCGCCCTCGTTCACGAACAGGGGCACGTGGATTTCGTAGCCGTTCTGGATTTTCGCGGGCTTGGTGACGTTGGTCGCCGTGTCGCCGCGGGCACCCGGCTCCGTCTCGGCGATCACCTTCTCCACGAAGAAGGGCAGAGTCACCTCGAGGGGACGCTCCCGGTAGAACAGGATGGTGCATTCCATGTCCGGATCGAGGAAGTAGATCTGGTTGCCCAGGGCCTCGCCGGAAACGCGGACCTCCTCGTAGCTCTCGCCGTCCATGAACACATAGTTGTCGCCCTCCTGGTAGGAGAAGATCATCTCCCGTTCGCTCAGGTCGGGCTTCTCCATCTTGTCCGCCGAACGGAAGGTGCGGTCCATGGTGCCGCCGGACAGCATGCTCTTCAGCTTGCAACGGTAGAGGGCCTGCCCCTTGCCGGGCTTGCAGAAATCGAAGTCCGTGACAATATAGGGCTCGCCATCCAATTCGATTTTCAGGCCTTTGCGCAGGTCGGACGCACTGTACATGCTGCCGCATTCTCCGTGTTCATGATGGGGGGACACGCGGCAGCAGGATTCCCGAAAGGGTGCCACGCCTGGCTCTGCCGCAATGTGTTGAAACCCCTTACTGTATTGGCGGACGCACGGAATGCAACGGCAGCACGGAGGCGATTATCCAGTGAGCGACGACCCCCTGGCCCATGTCGAGGAGCGTTTGGGACGACCCTTCCGGGATCGCTCGCTTCTCAAGCAGGCCATGACCCACCCCTCCTACTCGGCCGAACAGAATTTCCCGCCCCCGGACAACCAGCGGCTCGAATTTCTCGGCGACGCGGTTCTCGGCTTCGCCACCACCCGGTTCCTGTTCGAGCGGTTTCCCGAGCTGGACGAGGGCCGTCTCACCAAAATCCGTTCGGCCCTGACCCGCGACCAGGCCCTGGTGGAGTACGCCCGGCAACTGGAACTCGGCAACGGTCTGCTGCTGGGCCGGGGCGAGGAGCAGGACGGCGGCCGCGAGCGGCCCTCGAACCTCGAGGACGCCTTCGAGGCCCTGCTGGGCGCCCTTTTTCTGGACTCGGGCCTGGAGGCGGCCGAAGCGCTCTGCCAGCGGCTGGTCGGGGCCAATCTGGACGACCCCCAGGGGCTGCTCGCCAGCGAAAACCCCAAAGGCAGTCTGCAAGAGTATACCCAGGGGACCTTCCACCTCACCCCCACCTACGAGGTTCTCCAGGTGAACGGCCCCGAGCACTGCCCCGAATTCGCCGTGCGCGTGCTGCTGGGCGAGCGGGAGCTGGCCCGCACCGTCGGCGCCAGCCGCCGCGAAGCCGAACGGACCGCCGCCACCCAGGCCCTGCTCACGCTGCGCGAGGAAGAGGAATCCTCCCGTGAATGATTACCTGCTGCTCTATCCGCCCGTGATCCGCTTCGCCTGGGGCTGCCGGGCCGAAACCCCGGCGCGGCTGCGCGAACTCGGCGCGGGCCGGATACCCCGCACCATGCTGGTCTGCTCCGCCTCGGTCCGCCGCTCGGGCCTGCTCGATGAACTGCTCGACGGCCTGGGTGGCGCGCTCGTCGCCGAGCAGGTGGGGGTCTCCCACGATCCACCCATCGCCGAGGTGGACGCCCTCGCCGACACCGCCCGCGCCGCCGGCGCCGAGGCCGTCCTGGCCATCGGCGGCGGCAGCGTGATCGACGCCGCCAAAGCCGCCGCCGCCATCGCCCCCACCCCCCTGCCCTGCGCCGAATTCTACCACCGGGGGCAACCCGTCCCCGCCAGCGCCCTCCCCCTCGTCGCCCTGCCCACCACCGCCGGAACCGGGGCCGAGATCACCATGAACAGCGTCCTCTCCGACCCGGTCGCCGATACCAAAAAGTCGATCCGCAGCCCCCATATGGTGCCCAAGGCCGCCCTCATCGATCCCGAGTTGACCCTCGCCATGAGCCCCGAACTCACGGCGGCCTGCGGCCTCGACGCCCTCACCCAGGCCATCGAGTCCCATCTCTCGCTCGGCGCCCACGCCGCCAGCCAAGCCCTCGCCCTCGCCGCCGTCCGCCTTCTCGCCCGCTGGCTCCCCGCCGCCTACGCCGACGGAGCCGACCGCGAAGCCCGCACCCGCGTCACCGAGGGCAGCATGCTCTCGGCCATGGCCTTCGGCCAGAGCGGCCTGGGCGCCGTCCACGGCCTCGCCCATCCCATCGGCCATCTCCTCGGACTCCCCCACGGCTACACCTGCGCCGTCCTTCTCCCCCCCATCCTCCGCTGGAACGCCCCCGCCCGGCCCGCCGAATTCCGCGAACTCGCCGCCGCCTGCGGCCTCGAAAGCGGGGAGGAGTTCATCGCCGCCATCGAAACCATGAATCGACGCATGGGCATCCCCGCCAGCTTCCCCCAGCTCCGGCCCGAAACCCACGCCGCCTACATCGTCGCCAACTGCCGGAGCGGCAGCATGAAAGCCAACCCCAGGCCACTCGCCGACGACGATGTCCGAACCCTTCTCCAGGACCTCGCCACAAGCTCGTGAAACCCCCTTGTCGGCAAGTTGCCGACAGGTTGTTAACAGGCGCGGCGCGGGGAAATCCGGGTTGCAGAAAATTTTTATGCTTCCCTATTTATCTGACAAACATATAGTTGCGATAGTTTCTCGGAGATTTTGACCGGTTTTTCCACTGCGTGTCTTGACTTCGTTCGCGAACTTGTCCACACCCGCTCGTCAAATTCATTAGCGGAAGATTTTTCCGTGATGGGAAGCCCCGCAGAATGGCAGGCACTTGCGCCGATTGACCGCGTTTCGCGGCCGCCTCTGCCTTGCCTTATCCAACGGATTGGCATGCTCCGTGCGGTGGGCGGAACGGCATTTCCGGGCACCTGCGTTTCCCGTCCCGGAGCGACTTCCCCCCTCGTGCCGATCACGGGATATATGGACGCGCGACGCAATTGGCGGTATGGTGTGGCGAGTTTCACCCGCCACCATCATCCGTAACCGGGAAACCGGGTTTGAGCATGCGTCATGATCTGTTTTAGTCTTGTTCTTCTCGTGGTCAGCGGCTTTCTTCTCGGCATGGACGGCGGTTCCCTGGACCTGATCTGGTCCGAGGCGGCCTACAACTGGCTCAGCCATCCGGAAAACGATGCGTACATCCGCTTCTTCAAATGGATGTCCTCCCCCTGGGGCGGGCAATTCCCGAACATTCTCCTGATTTCCGCCAGCGTCACGGTCTTCCTGTATGCCTATGTCGCCCGACGCCGCGGGAAAAGCGACCCTCGCCTGGCCATGCTGTTCCACCATGCGGGGCTCATCGTGCTGGCGGCCGTCGCCATCGGGGTGTCGAGCCGTCTCCTGAAAGGAGTCGTGGCCAGGGAAAGACCCAGCTACGCCAAGGGGAATCTGAAATACACGGCCTGGAACGACATCACCTCGCGGAAGCAGGAAGATCCGTGGAACCAGGGTTCCTTCCCCTCGGGGCATACCACGCAGGCCGCCGTGGTCTTCGGTGCCCTGTACTGGCTGCGGGCAGCCAAATGGCCCCACTGGAAGGTGCAGGCAGTGAAAGGGATCGGGTCGCTGCTCTTCGCTGCCTACGTGTGCCTGATGGGAATGTCCCGGATCGCCCTGGCCAAGCACTGGGTTTCCGATGTGGTGTTCGGCGGCATTCTGGGCTTTTTCTGCGTGGTCCTCGCGGCCCGGATCATGCTCGGTTCCGGCGGCGGCATTCCGCGGCTCGCCTGCCGCTGCTGCGCCGCCCCTTCCTCCGATGACGAGAAACGCCTGGCGCAGGATGCCACCACACGATGATGAACGGGTTGAAACGCCATCTGAACACCCCCTGGCGGGCCACCCTGGCCGCCGTTCTGGCCATAGCCGCGCTGCAACTGCTGGGGGCGACCCGCCTGGGCCTCGGCGTGGACGAGGCCCACTACGCCCTCTACGGCCGTTTCCCGGCGCTGAGCTACTTCGACCATCCGCCGATGGTCGGCTGGATTCAATGGTTCATGCTCCGTCTCGGGGACAGTGAATTCGTCCTCCGCCTGGCCCCGATCGCCCTGCTGGTCGGCTCCTCGCTTGCCCTGCACCGGCTGGCCCGGGAACTCTATCCGCAGCGTTCCCCCTGGCAGGCCACCCTGGCCGTGCTGGTCTTCCAGTCCTGCATCATGGTGCATTTGATCGGCATCGGCATGGTCCCGGACGGGCCTCTGCTGCTTTTCGGCCTGCTGGCGATGATCGTGCTGACGCGGATCGCGCGGGGCGCGGGCGGCAGGGAATGGCTCGCGCTCGGCCTGCTGCTGGGCCTGGCCGCGCTGAGCAAGTACACGGCGATCACCCTGGCCGTCTCCGCCGCCCTGGTGGTGGCCCTGTTCGGCCGCTGGCGCGAACTGGCCCGCCCCTGGGTCTGGATCGGTGCCGCCATCGCCCTGGCCATGTGCGCCCCCATCCTCGTCTGGAACCTGCAGAACGACTGGATTTCCATCCGCTACCAGATGGAGCACGGCACCGGCAGCCTCACCTGGAGCCTGGAGAAATTCCTGGTCACCCAGCTCTCCCAGGCCGGCGTCTACGCGCCGGGCGTCTACCTCTTCGGCTGGCTGGCGATTGTCGCCGCCCTCCGCGCCCGCGCCCGGGACGCGGGCGACAGGCTGACCCTCCTGTTCGCCCTGCCGATTCTCCTTCTCTTCGGCCATACCGGCGGCTACTCCCGGGGCCTGCCCCACTGGCCGCTCCTCGGCTGGGCCGCGCTGATGCCGATGCTGGTGGGATATGTCGCCGACCGCTGGCCCCGCTCGCGCCCGACCCGCGCCCTCGCCCGCTTCACCCTCGCCACCTCCGCCGCCATCCTGCTCGCGCTCCACCTGCTGGTGCATCTGCCCGTCAATCCCTTCCCCCCCTATCTCAACCCTCTGCGCGACCTGATCGGCTGGGACGAGGCCGCCGCGCGCGCCGTGGCCCTGCGCCAGGAAATGGCGGCCGACCAGCCCGGCACGAACCCCGCCGTCCTCGTTCGCCGCTGGAACCACGCCTCCCGGCTCGCCTGGTACGGCCGCCCCGAGCCCATGCTGCTCCTCACCGACCGCAACCGCCAGTTCATCTATTGGTACGGGCAACCGACTGCGGGACAGAACGGAATCCTCGTTCTCTGGTCGCGCAAGCAGCAGACCCCGGACGAAGCGGTGCACAGGGAACTCGACCGCTTCGAACAGTGCAACTGGATCGAGACGCTGACCGTGCAGCGGGGCGGCAAGCCAGTATCCAGCTTCCACTTCTACCAATGCCTTGGACTCAGGCAAGAGGATTAGGAATCACCGCCATGACTGTAGACACGATGCGCCGCATCGACCACCACGTGGGCATTCTTCTGTGCGCGATTCTGCACGCCTGGTTCCGCATCTGGCACTGCTTCCGCCCGGTCCGGACCGCCCGGCCCGAACGCCTCCTCTTCATCGAGCTGTCCGAGATGGGCAGCGCCATCCTCGTCGATCCGGCCATGCGCCTGGCCAAGGCCAAGGGCGCGGAGATTTTCTTCCTCATCTTCGCCCGCAACGCGCCAAGCCTCAGCCTTCTGCAAACCGTGGACCGGGAACGCATCTTCACCCTGCGCGGCGACTCCATCGTCTCGCTGGCCGTCGATGTCCTGCGGTTCCTGGCCTGGGCGCGGCGCGAGCGCATCGACACCGTGATCGACCTCGAACTCTTCTCCCGCATCACCGCCCTCCTCACCGCCCTCAGCGGTGCCCGCAACCGCGTCGGCTTCGACGCCTTCCACAACGAAGGGCTCTACCGGGGCAACCTGCTGACCCACCGCGTGGCCTACAACCCCCACCACCATATCGCCAAGAACTTCCTGGCCATGGTCCACGCCGCCTTCAGCGAAACGCCGCAACTGCCCTACTACAAACAGGCCATCGCGGACGAGGAAATGCAACTGGCCCAGGCCCCGCAGAACCCCGAGGCCATCGCCAACGTGCGCCGGATCGTGGCCGAACTCTGCCCCGACTACGAGCCCGGCCGCCATCGCCTCGTGCTCGTCAACCCCAACGCCAGCGACCTGCTTCCCCAGCGCCGCTGGCTGCCCCAACGCTTCGTCGAGGTCATGCGCCAATTGACGGCGCGCTATCCGGACGTCAAAGTCCTCATCACCGGCTCGCCCTCCGAAGTCCCCGAGGCGGAAAACCTGCGCGCCCAGGTCGGGCACCCCAACTGCCAGAGCCTGGCCGGCAAATTCCGCCTCGAGGAAATGGTCGCCCTCTACCAGTGCAGCGCGCTCATGCTGACCAATGACTCCGGCCCCGGCCATTTCTCGGCGGTCACCCCGCTGCGGACCATCGTCCTCTTCGGGCCCGAAACCCCGTCCCTCTACGGCTCGCTGGGCAACTCCGTCCCGGTCTGGGCGGGTCTGGCCTGCTCGCCGTGCGTATCCGCCGCCAACCACCGCAAAACCCCCTGCCACGACAATGTCTGCCTCCAGGCCATCACCACCGACCGCGTCCTCGCCCTGATCCACGCCGAGCTGGCCAACTGATCATCATTCACCGCCGACAGACAAAGGGATTCGGGCACCGCCCGAATCCCTTTTTGCCACACAGCGGAAAACCCTTACTGGTTGTCCCAGATGTTGTTGGCGGCGCCGTAGGTGTACGGCCCCCAGGCGCGGTCGATGTTCATGCTCTCCACATGGCCGTCGCAGAAGGCCAGGTTCACCTGCGGCGCGTGGACCAGAGGGTTCATCAGCCGCCGTCCCCACTCGCCGGTCTGCACCGCGCTGCTGGAGTAGCTATGCCAGTAGCCCATGTTCCAGTGGCCGTGGTTGCTCCGGACCCAGGTGCTGGGCGGCACCGAGTTGCCGGGCTCGGTGGCCAGTTCGGTGTTGTCCCCCTTGAGCACGGTGCCCGAGGTGTTCTTGATCGACACCATGGTGGCGCCATGGATGGGAGCGAAGATGCCGTAGCAGTAGATGCCGTCGGCGGTGTTGCTGGGGCAGCGCAGCAGGGCGTCATCCCCATAGTAGGGCCGCAGACGCGAATACCAGCCGCGCAGGTCGTTGGTGGGGATGTCCGGATAGGCGGACGTGCTGTACCAGCCGATGACGATGCGCTCCTGGTTGTCCTGGGTATACATGAGGTTCGCCAGGGCGATCTGCTTGAGGTTCCCCACGCAGGAAATGGTCCGCGCCTTCGCCCGGGCCTGCTGGAGAGCCGGCAGCAGCATCGAAGCCAGAATCGCGATGATCGCGATCACCACCAGCAGCTCGATCAGGGTGAAACGGTTTCTTGCACCAGAATTGCTTCGCATGGTTCCATTCCTTTTCTTGCGCCAAAAACGACAAAACCGGACAACTGCTGCATCTGGCAAAAACTACGCATCTATCGATGCCACGCCACATTCCGTTTTTCCCATACCGGTGTTATAGCCGAGAAATCCGGCAATGGCAAGCCGCACTCCGGAAACATCAGCAAAAATTCACTCCCCGCAGCCCCAGTGAACCGGGCTGAAAACCAAAACGTCCCGGCGGGATTGCCGCCGGGCCGTGGAAGGAGTGGTGGGCGATACAGGACTTGAACCTGTGACCTCTGCCATGTCAAGACAGCGCTCTAACCAACTGAGCTAATCGCCCTCGGTGAGGACGGGGAATACAGTACCCGCGATTCGCCCCCATGCAAATCGCGCCCCCTCTCTTTTCCGCAGTTTCGGGCTAGAAATTGTTGCGGGCGGCGGCGCGCAGGGCGGCCACTTCGGCCGGGGCCAGCTCCCGCCAGGCGCCGGCGGCCAGACTGCCGAGGGCCAGCGGCCCGATGGCCCGCCGCACCAGGCGCTCCACCCGCAGCCCCGCCGCCCGGCACAGCCGCCGCACCTCGCGTTTGCGCCCCTCGCCCAGCCGGAATTCCAGGCGGCAGCGGTCCCCCCGCTGGTC
The DNA here is from genome assembly GCA_001603055.1 of Victivallales bacterium Lenti_02. Classification (GTDB taxonomy): domain Bacteria; phylum Verrucomicrobiota; class Lentisphaeria; order Oligosphaerales; family Lenti-02; genus Lenti-02. The sequence goes on along the minus strand of LVAZ01000134.1, from coordinate 2,747 downwards.
GAGCAGACGGACCTCGCGGGGCCGCAGAAACTCGCCCTCGTCGCGGACGCCAGCCAGCAGACGCGCCCGGTCCGCCGCCGTGAATTCCCCCCGGCAGTCCACATGGTAGACTTTCTCGATTTCGCCCGAGGGATGGGCGACGGCCTGGGCGAAGTCGCCGTCGTTGGTCAGCAGAATCAGCCCCTCGCTGTCCCGGTCAAGCCGCCCGACGGTGAACAGCCGTCCCAGGTGGGCGGGAATCAGCTCATGGACCAGCCTCCCGGCATGGCTGTCGCTGCGGGAGCAGGTGTAGCCGGGCGGTTTGTTCAGCGCCAGATGGACCGGCTTCTCCGGGACGACGGGACGGCCCCGGACGCAGACCCGGTCCTGCCCCGGCACCACGTTGCGGGCGGGGGAGTCGAGCCGTTCGCCGTTCACCGTCACCGCCCCGGCGCGCACCAGCTCCTCGCAGGCCCGGCGGGAACCCAGCCCCGCCGCCGCCAGATAGCGGGCAATGCGCATCCCCGAATCCTGCATGGCCGTCCCTTCGGAATCAGGCATCGAGGATCGCCCGGGCCTTCCGCGCCAGCTCCACCATCCGGTAGGGCTTGCGCAGGAAACCGGCCGCCCCGGCCTCGAGCACGTCCCGCACGTCGTCCTCCGACACATAGCCGCTCGACAGCAGAACCCGGACCGCCGGGTTGATCTCGCGCAGCTTGAAGAACGCCTGATGCCCGTCCATTTCCGGCATCACCATGTCCAGCAGCACCAGATCGATGCCGCCGGGATTCTCGCGGTAGATGTCGATCGCCTCGCGCCCGTTGCCGGCCAGCACCACCGAATAGCCCAGCTCCTGGAGCATGTCGATGATGACGTCCCAGATCATGTCCTCGTCGTCCACCAGCAGAATGGTCTCGGTGCCGTAGAGGTCCTGCTCCTGGATGTTCGAGACCACCTGCATCTCCTGCCGCCGCACGGTGGCGGGCAGCAGGATATGGAGTTGCAAGCCGTCGCCGACGCCCTGGAAGCGGAGGTCGCCGCCATGCTGGAGAATGGTGCCGTAGGCCTGCACGGCGCGCAGATCGGGCATGGTGCCGCCCGCCGCGCCGAGGGCCACGTCCCAGAAGGATTCGAGCTGGTCCGGCGGCGGCGGCGCGCCGCCGTCCCGGCCAAGGCTGATCTGGACAATCTGCCCCGGCGCGACCGTTCCGCCCATCCGGACGCTGGCCGCCTCGTCCAGCATCAACTCCCGGGCACCCAGCACCAAGTCCGCGTCCCCGGTGCCGGCCTGTTCGCGCGCATGGCGCAGAAACAGCCGCACCAGCACCTGCTGCAACTCGAAGAAAACACCGGGCACCACCAGTTCGCAGGCCAGGGGGAGCAGACGCAGCGTCCGCTCCGGCGCCAGCAGCTTGGCGCAGCGTTCCACGGCCCCTTCGAGCAACGGTCGCAGGGAGATGCTCTCGAACTCCCGCTCGCTGCCGAAAAGCCCCGCCGCCTCCACCGGCCAGCCGGCCGCCCGGTCCACCAGCCCCTCCAGCCGCGACAGATACGCCAGAGCGGCCGGATTGCCCTCCACCTCCTGCTCGACCAGGCCGGCATACCCATCCAGACGGCGGCACACCGCCGCCCACGCCGAGAACAGACCCCGGTTCAGGGCCAGCAGACTCAGCAGCCGTTCCTCCTCGCCGAGAAGAGGGTCTTCGAAGCCAAATTCAGGGCGGCGCATGGGAAATCAAATCCTTGTGGTTTTGCCCGCATCGTAGATGGGTTATTATACGCACGCGGGAAGGCAGCGGCAAGCTGCCCCGGCGCGACTCTCCGCCATTCCCCCGAACCGATCCCAAAAGGAACCCATGCCATGAAGGCCGATCCCGCCGCCCTGCTCCGTTCCCTCGACGCCGCCAGCCGCGTCTACCCCGCCTCCGTCTTCCCCGCCGGCGACGCCACCCTGGCCATCGTCCGCGCCCAGGGCCGCAAGCTGCTCTGCGCCAGCGCCGCCTGCGCCGACGCCATCGACCGCAACCTCGAAGGCGAAATCCACCCCGCCAACGGCGGAACGCTGAAACTCTGCCCCCTCACCCACGCCAACGCCGTGGCCCTGCGTCGCCTGCTGCCCTGGACCGCCCCCGTCTCCCTGCGCGAGCGCCAGACCACCGTCGGCTGCGGCGACCGCCTCGGCCGCGCCACCCCCGGCCACATCCGCGCCGCCCGCCGCTTCCCCGTCGCCCCCGTCCTCGCCCAGCAGTCCATCCGCGAACTCACCCTCACCGGCCGCACCTACGAGAACGTCGTGGACGACGTCACCTTCCTCGTCCTCCAGGAAGGCTACACCGACGGCTACGGCGCCGACGGCGACCACCTCAAGACCCTTGCCGACATCCACGTCGCCGTGGACGCCGGCATGGCCATGATCACCCTCGATCTCACCGAAAAGATGAACGCGGCCGCCGAAAAATGGTCCGCCGCCGAAGTCGAGACCGCCTTCGCCGCCCTCCCCGCCAACGTCCGCGACCGCATCGTCGGCACCTACGCCGGGCGCGACTTCGACTTCTCCGGCGAAACCGTCCGCATCGAGCCGCTCGAAGCCAAGCGCTGCGCGGTGATGTATCTCGCCGCCATGGACTTCAGCCGCGAGGTCCACGACCTCCTCCGCTCCCGCCGGGGCACCGCCTTCGACCTCGAAATCTCCATCGACGAGACGGCGGCCCCCACCCTCCCCGCCCATCACCTCTTCATCATCCGCGAGCTGCTCTACCGCGACATCC
>LVAZ01000629.1 GCA_001603055.1 Victivallales bacterium Lenti_02 | reverse complement strand
GGTTATGCCGAAATCCTCGGCACCGAGGGTTCGCTCTACGTGCCGAAGCCCTGGGCGCCGGACCCCAAACTGGCCGAGATGGAACTGCGCCTGAAGGGCAAGCCGACCGAGACGATCCAGATCGCCGATGGTGGCAACAGCTTCACCCTGGAGGCCGACCATCTCGCCGCCGTGGTCGCGGGCGAATGCGAACCCCTGATCCCGGCCCGTGACGCGGTCGGCAATGCGGCGGTGATGGATCGGATTTGGCGAGAGATGCACGGCTGACCGGTTCCCCGGCAAGGAGCGGCGAGCATGGAACGGATGCTGGATCACCCCCTGGACTTCGCCCGGCCCGGCGTGGACCGGGCCTACTACGAATTCACCCGGAAACCCCTCTCCGACTCGTGCTGGAGCCTGCACACCGGCCCCGACGGTCGGGTCTACGCCGCCGCCTGCTGCGAGCACACCGGCGGCGAAACCGCCACCGTGGTCCGCTACAACGCCGCCACCGACGATCTCGATTATCTGTTCGACCTGGACGAGGTGACCGGCGACCGCCGGGACAGCGGGCGGGCCACCCAGTGCAAAATCCACTACAGCTTCGCGCCCGATCCCGCCACCGGCATCCTCTACGCCGCCACCCATCTGAGCGGCCCCCCCAAGGGCGAGACCCGCTACAACCCCTGGGCCTCCTGGCACGACCCGGTCCGCGCCTTCCGGGGTGCCTATCTGGTGGCCTTCGACACGGGGAAAGACCAGGTGCTCTGGAGCGAGTTGATGATCCCTCAGGAGGGCTGCCGCTGCCTCTGCCTCGAACCCCGCCGCCAACTGCTCTACGCCCTTACCTACCCCCGCGACCATCTCGTGGTCTACGACCTGGCCACCCGCAAGCTGCAACACTACGGCCGCTTCGGCTCGGTGAACTCCCAGTGCATCTTCACCGACCGTCAGGGCCGGGCCTACACCTTCATCGACACGGGCCGCCTGATCCGCTTCGATCCCGACCGGGAAACCATCGAGGAGCTGCCCCACGTCTTCCCCCACGAGCCCTGCCAGAGCGCGCGGCACGGGGTCATCTACGACGCGGTGGCCGATCCCGCCACCGGCGCCGTCTACGCCGTCCCCTGGAAATCCCGGCCCCACCTGTTGCGCTATTTCCCCGACGAGGGGGAGAACGGCCGCCTCGAAGACCTGGGGCTGGTGGGGCCGCCCACCGACCCGCGCCTGCCCATCACGGTGAACCGCAACCACGCGGGCGGCCTGGTGCTGCACGGCGACTGGCTCTACTACACGGTGTCCCACTGGCCGCCCGAAAACCTGGAACGTGTCCAGATCGGGAACCCGACCCGCGACCAGTGCATCACCCTGGTCCAGCGCCTCCATACCGGCACCCTGGTCCGGGAGGATGTCTGCACCCTTTCGGCGGGCGTCGGCATGCACCATTACATCTCGCGCGGGGCGCTGGCCCAGACCGGCGACCTCTTCTTCGCCAAAATCATGGCTCGCCCGGCGGGCATCTATCGCGTGCGCGTCCCCGAAATCGGTCCCCAGGACCAGCCGAACATCCGCTATTGGGGGTGATACCTATGAGCGCTTCCCTCCCCGATCCGCCCCAACTGCGGGCCGACTATGTGCTCGAAGGCCAGTTCTTCGCCTGGCCCCTCGCCGTGCCCGGCGAATGCGAACCCATCGAGCCGACCAGCGCCCTTATCAGCACCGTGGCCCCCACCGCCGACGGCCGCCTGGTCTGGGGCGGCACCGTCGGTGCCGAAGCCCATGTCTTCGCCGCCCTGTTCAAGGGAGCGGCGGGCGGCGTGATCGATCTGGGAGCGGTCCCGGAAGCCCTCGCCATCACCGCCGTCGAGCCCCTGCCCGCCGGGCATCCCCTGGCCGTCGGCGCGGCCTCGGCCCTGGTGCTGGCCTGGCTGGCGCCGGGTTGGGAACTCTGGCGCTATCAGGCCCCCGCCCCCCACGACTCCATCCAGGAACCCGGTTTCGGCCGTCCCGAACCGACCCTGCTGGCCAGCGGCGAGGACGAGACGGTCTCCGGGTTGGCCCTGCTGGGCCACCGCCCCGTGGTCTGGGGCAACTCTCACCTCCGCGCCGTCAATCCGGACGGTAGCCTGAAAAGGCTGGCGGACCTCCCCTGCCTGCCGGCCTGCCCCCCGGTGCGCCTGGGCAACGTCTATTGGTGGCTGGACGAATTCGGTACCCTCGTCGGGCTGCTGCCGGACGGTTCCCTGCGCCCCACCCCGGTGACTCTCCCGCTGGAAAGCGGGCGGGCTGCCCTTTGCGCCTGGGGAAACACCCTGCTGGCGGCGGCGGACGGCGTTCTCTTCGATCTCGATCCCGCCCGCAACGAGGGCGAACTGATAGGTTGCACCCCCCTGCCCGAGGTGCAGTGCCTGGCCGGCCTGCCGGACGGCCGCGCCTACGGGGTGTGCGGCCGCGGCATCGGCCATGTCTTCCGGGTGGACCGCGAACCCGCCCGCTGCGTGGCCCTGGGCGCGGCGGCGACGGCGGTCGGCGCCCACCGCTACGGCTTCGCGTTCTCCTCCGCCGCCACCACCGCCGAAGGCGTCATCTTCCTCGGCGAGCACGACCGGGGCGGCCATCTCTGGGCCTACTTTCCCCCCATCGCCGCCGCCCGGAACTGATTCCGGGCGGGGCCTGGAGGTCATTCATCCATGAAGGGGGTCGCTTTTTTGGCCTCCGCCGAGGGCGGGACCGACACCCAGTCCAGCGGCACGCCATGCTGGGACAGAACCCGGCGCAGCTCCCCGATTTCCACCTGGCGGGGCTCGGTCCCGTGGCGCACGGCGAGAGCGGCGGCGACGCCGGCGGCCTCGCCGGTGGCGAAGCAGGGCACGATGAGCCGCAGGGTGTTGGTGGCCAGATAGTCGCCCGAGATGCAGCGGCCCGCGACGAGCAGCCCTTCCAGCCCCTCGGGGACGAGGCAGCGGTAGGGAATGTCGTAGTGCAGGCCGGGCACGCCGTAGAGGGCGTAGCCGAGCAGATAGGAGCCCAGGCGGGCGATGCCGTCGGGGAAATGGCGGCTTTCGCGCAGGTCCGCGTCGGTCAGGGTGTAGCCGCCCCGGATGCGGCGGCTCTGGCGGACCCCGATCTGGGGCAGGGTGTCGGCCACGCGGGCGTTCTCGTAGCCGGGCACATTCTTGCGCAGGAAGTAGAGCGCGGCGTAGCAGTCGCGCCGGAAACGGTTTTCGGCCTCGGTGAGGGCGGCGGGGTCGGTGACGTCCACCTCCTTGAGATACCAGCCCTGGCCGGGCAGGCGGCCGTTGTTCATGGCCTTGGCCTCGGCGAGGAGCTGCTCCGCCTGCTCGGGATTCTCCTTGCTGAAGGCTTCGAGCCGGGCGGAATCCACACCGACGAGGCGGAAGCCGAGGGTCACGTCGTGGGTCTGGTTGTCGCAGGCGCAGCCGGCGCGGAAGGCGAGATCGGCGTCGGCCGTGGCATCGATGGTGACTTTGGCCCGCACGGCCACGCGGCCCTGTTTGGTTTCGAGGAAAGCCCCGCGCACGGCCCCGTTTTCGATGATGGGGTCGCAGACCAGAGCGTGCCCGAGCAGGTCGGCCCCGGCTTCGCGGAGCATCTCGACCCCCTGCCATTTGAAGAGTTCGGGATCGAGCCAGTAGTCGCCGTCGGCGTTGGTCCTGGTGATGCCGCCGAGGGGTTCGAGGCGGTCGCGCAGCTCGGTGAGGACGCCGCCGACCTTGGGGCCGGTCTTGCTGCCGTCGCCCATGCCGAGGACGGCGACCACATGGGCGCCGGTCATCATGCCGCCGATGTAGCCAAAGCGCTCGACCAGCAGGGTTTTTGCCCCCAGTTGGGCCGCGCGGAGCGCCGCCGCGAACCCGGCCGGGCCGCTGCCCGCCACCAGCACATCCACCTCGGCCAACACCTGCCGCTTGCCGCCGGATTCGAGTATTTCGCTCATGGTCTTCGTTGCTCCTGAAAGGGTTGCCGAAACGCCGTACTTTGCACCCTGCCGGAAATTTGGCAAGGGTTTGGTCCGGTGCCGGGGTGGTCCGGCTGCTGGAGCTTGGCAGAAAACCGTTCCTGACCCGACTTCCGGAAACGATGTTGGCTTCTCATGGCGGCAGATTGGCCAAGGCTCAAGCCCGGATAAAACCGGCCTTGGGTCTTGAGCCCTCGCAGACGACTGCATATTGTAGGCACCTCGACCAACCAAGCGGGGTGCAACCCTGTTCCTGTCTTGGTATTCGAGCCCTTGCAGAGGGCGACATATCCAGCAAGGGCGTCAACCCCTGCAGGGGAGGCGTCATCTTGGGCTGACGGCCAAGGGACGATATGCCGCCCTCTGGCGAGGGCTCAGTTTCTATTCTCCGCCTTTCCCACGGCTCCCGCCGTGGGCTACGATATTTCGCCCACCGGGGGTGGGCTCGAATGCCAAGACCGACTTTTGCCAAACTCCAGACCGGAGCAGGATACTCCGGCCACTCCCAAGCAACCGCCGGGAGATGGACGATTATGGACGGAATGGACACAGTATAATCGGGGCGGTCCCGGCATCGCTATCGGCATCGCTATCGGCGTCGCTATCGGCGTCGCTATCGGCGTCGCTATCGGCATCGCTATCGGCATCGCTATCGGCATCGCTGTCGGCATCGCTGTCGGGGAACCGGAGAAGGAAGGGGGGACGGGGTC
>LVAZ01000133.1 GCA_001603055.1 Victivallales bacterium Lenti_02 | reverse complement strand
TATCTGGCGGCGAAGGGAGTGGGACTATGATTGCCTGCGGCTTGCGGCTCGACGAGCAGGACTGGCAAGAGGCGCTGGACGCGGCGGGCGCGACGCCGACCTATGGCTTCGAGGTTCCGGTTTCCCTGCTCGAATCCTGCCCCCGTTTCGTCCAGCGGTTCGAGCTGGGCGACCTGAATGTGATGAACATCCGGGAGGTGCTGCCGCCGGAGCAGGCCCCGTATCTGGACGAGTGTCCACTTCCGACCCGGCAGGGCTTGGTCCGCGCCTTGGCGGCGACCCTCGAACTGGGCCGCTGCTTCGGCGCCGCCTGCGCCACGGTGGATTTGGGTCTGGACCGGGTGCGGGACGGGGCGGGGCTCGACCATCGGGAGACGTTTCTGGCCTCGGCCCTGGCCTTGCCCGAGGGGCCGGTGCTGTGCATGCAGGTCCGGGCTCCCCGGCGGTTTCCGAAATCCCAGGAGTGGCAGTTGGCGCGGGAGTTGGTCAAGCGCCTGGCATCGCCCCGCCTGGGGATTGCCGTGAACGTGGCAGTCCACGACATTTCGCCGCAGCCTGCGCCTGCGGAATTGCGCGAATGGTTCGGCGACCGTCTGCGGCTGGTGCGCTTCCAGCTCGACGGACCTTGCCCGAAATGCCTGGAATCCCGCGTGCTCCTGCGCTGGGCGGACGAGTTGGCGGCCTGGAAGTCGCCGCCGGCGGTGGTGCTCTGCGTGCCGCGGCGTGGCCCGGAAATGATGGCGTCTCTCCATCAGGCTGTGGCCCATACGGTACGGGCGCTGTTCGGCAGCTAGCACCGGTTGCATTTCGTCTTGGTTGGCCCCATGTTGTGCCGGTCTGTGCCAATCGAATGGAGTATCGATCATGCTGCGCTTTCCTGTCGTTGCCCTGCTGGCCGCCGTTCCCCTGCTTGCCGCCCCCCGGGTTCTGCTGGTCGCCTCTTCGGGTGACAGCCATGTGGCGAAGGGGCTCACGGCCCTCGGCGTCGAGTACGAGACGGTGACGCCGGGCGAGCTGGGCAAGCGCAATCCCTTTGCCGCCGACGTGGTGTTCTCGGACCGGGATGTGGCGCGCACGCCCTTCACCCCGGACGCGGACCTGTGGCGGGAATTCGTCCGTCTGGGCGGGGTGTTCGTGGGTTTCCGGACGAACGAGCAGGAACCGTGGTTGCCGGTGCCGCTGATTCATGATCGGGGGTATGACACCAAGGCCCTGCTGGTTCCGGAGCATCCGGTGTTCACCACGCCCCACGCCCTGGATTTGGCGGCGGTGCGGGCGGTTCACGGCGGTTCCATCTACCATGCTTTGGCCGGGTTGGGGCCGGGCTGGGTGCCCCTGATCGAGGCGGGCGCGCCTCTGGGCTGGGACAAGCGGGTCGCGCAGTCCCAGGGACCGCACTACGGCATGGCCGAACTCGTCTATGGCAAGGGGCGGATTCTGCTGACCGAGCTGATTCCCGCCCGCCCTGGCGTCCGCCAGCGAGCAGGCCGCCCGACGACCTCCTTCGCAGCCGTTGGCCAACGCGGTGCGCTCCCTGCGCGAACTCGCGCCCCCGCCGGAGCGGGCCGTCGGTGTCGATCCGGAAAAGGGCTGGACGGTGACCCGGCGTGGCCCTTATACGACGAAGACGGATTTCCGGGGGGTGCGGACGTTTCTCCACGCCGACGCCCCGAGCCAGGCCGGGAATTTCATCCAGGCGGCGACCCGTCTCGACCTGCCGCCGCGCCGGCCCGGTTCGCCGCTGGTTCTGCAATGGTATCAGTCGGACACCTATTGTGGCGGGCGCGAGCGGGTTCTGGGCGGGGCGCAGCATGGCCAGACCGCTCTCGAAAACCAAAAGGCCGAGCATCGCTTCAAGCAGGTGCTGGTGAACGGCCAAGTCGTCTGGGAGGAGGATGTGCTCGGGCGCAATGTGCAGCCCGCCTGGAAACGGTTCCACACCCTCGACATCGCCCCCTTCCTGAAGGCGGGCGATCGGGAGGCGGAGATCGCCCTCCGGGTCGAGGACCGGCTGGATTCGGGGACTTTTCCGTTCTTCATCGAGGTGTTTTTCGCCCGCGTGGCTCTGCTGGGCGAGGAATTGGCGACCAATCCGCTGCTCGGCGAGGAGGGGATGCCGGCCGAGGGGCGGATTGCGGGCGCGGGTTTGTCGGCGGCTGGGGAGGGCGCGCTGCAAGCCGCGACCCCGACCCAAGCCACCTGGAGGGTCGATGTCCCTCCGGGTCAGTACCGCGTCGCGCTCCAGGCGGTGGATTCGCCCGACGGGATCGAGCATCTCCGTCTGAACGGCGGCAAGGGACCGCTGGGGGAATGGCGTCTGACCGCGAACGACGGGCGCGCCTGGTGGCTGCTGAGTGACCCGGTCGAGCTGGGCAAAGAGGAATTGGCGATCGAGTTTGTCGCCACCGAACCGCCGCTGGTGCTGCTGCGGGTGGCGTTGGTGCCGTGGGTGGCTGCTCCCGCCAAAGTTGGTGCGGCTGCCCCGCCGGTAGCGGTCGCGGTGCCATTGACCCTGTCGGAAACGGCCGGGATCGCCCGGCAGGGGGAAATCAGCGCCCAGACCGTGCCGCTTCCCGAGGGGGTGCTGCATGATTCCCAGCGGGTCCGCCTGCTTGCCGCCGACGGTTCGCCGGTTGTCGTGCAGACCCGCCCGGTGGCCCATTGGGCCGACGGTTCCATCAAGATTCTCCAGACCTGTTTTCCGGCCACCCTGCCGGCGGGCGGCAACGCCGAGTTCCGCCTGGAGGCTCCCGCCGCTTCTCCGGCGGAGCCTGGGGTCGCCCTGGGTGTCCGGGAACGCGGCGGCAGCCTGGAGGTGGACACGGGCGCCATCCGGGTCGAGTTGAGCACCAGCCACGGACGGATCGCCGATGCGGTGTACCGGGGCGGGGAGCGGCTCACGCCTGCGGGCGGGGTGTGGGAGATGGTGCTGGAGACCGAGGACGGTAGCCTGCTGCGGTCGAACGCCGCCACCGTCGCGAGCACGCGGATTGTCGAGGCCGGCCCCTGCCGCGCCCTGATTGTCCGGCGTGGCTGGTTCGCGCGGGAGGATGGCAGTCCCAGCCGCCTGGAATACCGGATTCAGACCGAGTGCTTTGCGGGCAGCGAGGAGCTGCGGACCCAGGTGTTTTTGGTCAATCGCGACGATGCGGCGGAGGTCTATCTTTCCCGCTGGTCGCTGGATTTGGCATGGGAGCGGGCGGCGGCGGGCAGGGTGCGGCTCGGCGAGCGGGAATTGCAGGCCCGGAACGGGGCCGTGCTCTACCAGCATCGGGAAAATCAGGTGTCGTGGACCGGCGAGGAACCGCTGGCCAGGGAAACGGGAGCCAGCGACGGCTTGGTCCGGCTGCCCGGTCTGGTTTTCGGGAGCCGCTGGTTCTGGCAGCGGTTCCCGCAGGCCATCCGCTTCGCCGACGACCGGGTGAGCCAGGATTTCGTGCCCCGGCCGCTGGATGCGGACGACCTGCCCACCGAGTGGGCGGAACGCATGGCGGCGACGACCGAACAGTATCCGGTCGGGGGGATCGGCTATCCCCAGTCGCCGGGGAAGATGGGGCTGTTCCGGGTGGCGCGGGGCCAGGCTTTGCGCCAGGAGCTGCTGTTCCGGTTCACTGCCGACCCGGTGCCTGTGGACCAGTTGCTCCATCGGCTCGACGCTCCCCTGCGCGCCCATGCCGCCGCCGAGTATGTGGCCGGGACCCGCGCCTACGGGCCGTTCCTGCCGCGCAACGAACGGCTCTACCCGGCCTATGAGGCAAGCGTGGGCACCTTCTACGAACGCTACTTGGCCAAGCGGCGGCAGCGCCGGGAATACGGCTTCGAGAACTACGGGGACGACACCTTCGAGTGGGGCTACGGCCCTTCCTTCACCTACTGGAGCAACAGCGAATACGACCACCATCACGGCTTCGCCCTCGAATATCTGCGCGGCGGCGAGCCCCGCTGGTGGGACGAGTTCGAGAAGACGGCCCGGATGTATGCCGATGTGGTGGTGATCCATCACGAGGAGCCGGGCAGCCGTCCCCAGCGCGGCGGCCCCCGTCACCACAATGCGACCGCTCTTTGGATGCCCTCCCACGAGCGTCAGGCGTGGATTGCCGACCATACCCGCCAAGGTGCCGATTCCGGGCATTCCTGGGCAGAAGGCGTGGTGGACTACTGGTTTTTGACCGGCGAACCCTGGGCCGAGGAGGTGGCGCGGGAAATGGCCGACTGGTATGTGCGCATCGTCGCCCAGAACCGCTACGGGGCGGGCGGGCAGGAACGGGGACCGGGCTGGGCGCTCATCGCCCTCTCCGCCCTGGCCGGAGCCACCAACGACGAGCGTGTGCTGGCCGCAGGCCAAACGGTGGCGGACTGGATCGCCACCTGGCAGGACCCCGTGCGGGGTGTGCTGTCCGTGCCCATTTCCGAACAGCCCAGCTACGAGGGGGGGACGGTGTTCATGCACGGCATCGTCGCCCGCGGTCTGGGTCGCTGGCATGGGGTGACCGGCGATCCGCGGACCCGGCAGGCTTTGCTTGGCGTGGCCGATTGGCTGCTCACCGAACCCATGGGCGAACCCGGCCGGTTCTGGTACAAGCAGGCACCGACCTGCATGAAGGGCTACAGCGGCACGGACCTGGCGCTGAACGCCTTCGCCTACGCCTCCCACTACACCGGCGAGGAAAGGTACGGCCGGGTGGCGGATATACTGCTTGCCTCCGCCGGCGCCAGCGTGCGCAGCATGCCCTGGTATCCGCAGGTTTTCGGATTGCTGGCGGACCGGCGGCAACCGGTGCTCGTCGAGCGGAAGGCCGAACGCGCCGTGACGGCGCCCGGTTTCCCGGCGGTGCTGGCTTTCACTCTGCGCAACACCAGCGGCCAGCCCCTGCGCGTGACTCCGCACCTGAACCTGCCCGACGGTTTCGTCGGTCAGGAACCTCCCGCCTTTCCCCTTGCCGCCGAGGCGGATACGCCTCTCGCGGTCGAGGTGAGCGCCACCGCGCCGGAACTGGCGGGAGAGGTCATGCTCCGGCTTGAACTCGTCCTGCCCGACGACACCGCGCACCAGCGGAACATCCCGTTTTCGGTGCGTTCGGTTGCCGGGATCGACCGGCGGCATCTGACGGTTGCCGAGGCGGAGGTGCAGGCCCCGATGCGTCTGGTGGGTGCAGGCGAAAGCGCCTACGTGGACGACCCCCGCCCGGAGCCTTTCAGCGGCAATCCCCTGCCGCCCGACACGGACTTGGGAGGCAAGGCCGTCTGGACGGTGACGGTCGCGGAAGCCCGGCAGTTCGTCCTCTGGGCCGAGGTGAAGTGGCTGGACGACAAGGGCAATTCCTTTCACTTCTCGCTGGACGGGCAGCCCGAGTCCGCGCTCGGCAACACGGGTGCGATGGGGGCTTGGATTTGGGTCAAGGGACCGACGCTCGATTTGGCCCCCGGCACGCACCGTTTGCAGGTGCGCACCCGCGAGGAGGGCGCGAAACTGGGCGGACTCTGGCTGACCAATCTTCCCGACGACGCGCCGCCACCCCCGCGGAGGTAGGCGGGGAACGGGATATTTCGTCCGGATTGTACCAAATCGGAAGTCCTGTATACTTACGCGGTAGCAAAACGCAACTGCCGGGGTTCCGATCTGGGGAATCCGCTCAATGGTGGGCAGTCCGGGCGAGGGTGCGGGCATAGATGGGCAGTCAGAAAAAGACCAAGGCGGACTTGCTCCGCGAGAACGGGGAATTGCGGGAACGGCTCCGGCGGCTGGAAGCCGCCGAGTTGTCGCGCGAGCGCCTGCAGACGATTCTCGACCATGCGGACGTGCTGGTGTTTGACCTTGACCGGGAAGGGGTGGTCCGCTCGGTCGAGGGCAAGATTCTGCGGGATCACAAGATAGATCCGGCGCTTTTGCTGGGACGGGACACACTGGAATGCTACACGCACCGCCCCGAAATCGTCGAGCATGTGCGTGCCGCCTTGGCCGGCTGCCCGAGGCGATATATCGCGATTCATCTTGGCCGGGAATTCGAGTGTCACCTCAACCCCATCCGCGACGCTTCCGGCGAGGTGTCCGGAGTGGTGGTGGTTGGCGTCGACATGGCGTCCCGGCGGGGAATCGAGCAGTCTCTCCGCGAGAGCCAGGAACGCCTTTCCCTGGCCACCCGGGCGGCCGGGATCGGTCTCTGGCATCTGGATTTGGCCAGCGGAAGGATGGACTGGGACCGGCGGCAGTGCGAGCTGTACGGCGTGTTGCCCGAACAGGATGCGACCACCTGCGAGTTGTGGCTGTCCCGCCTGCATCCCGAGGACCGGGACCATGCCTATCGCATTGCCATGGAAGAGGTGCAGGTGGGAGGGGAGTACCATGACCAGTTCCGCATTGTCCTCCCCGACGGGACGGTCCGCCACCTTGAAGCCCATGCCTCAATCCGCCGGGACAAGGCGGGCAAGGCGCTGGCAGTCACCGGGGTGAGCTGGGACATCACCGGGGCAATGGTCACCAATCAGCGCCTCGCCGAAAGCCGCCTGGAATATTCCCAGCTCTTCCAGACCATGCTCGACGGGTTCGCTCTGCACGAAATGATATTCGACGCGGCGGGACGCCCCTGCGACTACCGGTTCCTCCAGGTGAATCCTGCCTTTGAGAAGATGACGGGTCTGGATGCCGGGGCGGTGGTTGGCTGCACGGTTCTGGAACTGCTTCCGGCCACGGAAAAGGAGTGGATCGAGCGCTACGGCAGGGTGGTGGCGACCGGCGAGCCGGCCAGCTTCGAGCTGGTGAGCGGTTCTTTTGGCAAAACCTTCGAGGTGGCCGCGTACCGTCCCTCGGCGGGTCGTTTCGCCTGCATTTTCCGGGACGTGACCGAGCGCCTGCGGGCCGAACGGCGGCTGCGGGCCGAGCGGCAGGTGCTCGATGCGCTGAACAGTTCCGAGCCGCAGCGGCAGATCATCCGCCGTCTGCTGCACATCATCCGGGAGGAGACCGGGGTCGAGGCGGTGGGTATCCGGCTGCGCGACGGCGACGACTACCCCTATTACGAGCATCATGGCTTCTCGGCGGATTTCATCCAGGCTGAATGCAGCCTCCGTCTGCCACCGGGAAAAAGCGGTTCCTCCTGCGGATACCATTTGGCCTGTCTCTGTGGCCGGGTGATTCGCGGGGAGACGGACCCTGCCCTGTCCTTTTTCACCCCGGGGGGGAGTTTCTGGACCAACCAGGCCCGCCAGCTCATGGCCAGCGCGGACACCGCCATGCTGGGGGTGCTGCGCGGTCGCTGCCCGAAGGAGGGTTACGAATCCCTGGCCCTCATTCCTCTCGCCAGCGGCGGCGAGGTGATCGGCCTGCTCCAGCTCAACGACCGCCGCCCCGGCTGCTTCACTTCCGAAGACATTGAATTCTACGAGACTCTGGGCGGGAGCATCGGCGTATCCGTGGCCCGCGACCGTGAACAGCAGGCCCTGCGCCGGAGCGAGGAGAGCCTGCATCACATTCTGGACAGTCTGGAGGCGGGAGTGATCGCCGTGGACGCGGCGACCGATTCGGTGACCTACGCCAATCCCGCCGCCGCCCGCCTGCTGGCCATGCCCCGCGAGTTTCTGATCGGGCTCCCCACCCGGCGCTTGTCCCCATCCCAGGAGACACTGGTTGCGGGCGAGGGGGAGTTGCTGGCGATGGACGGGCGGCGGGTGCCGGTTCTGCGCACCGTTTCCCGGGTCGAACTGAACGGCCGCCCCTCCCTGCTGCTGAGTTTCCTCGATCTGACCGCGCTGCGCGAGGCCGAGACGGAGCGGCACCATTTCCAGGAACGGCTCAACCAGGCCCAGCGGCTGGAGGCCATCGGCACTCTGGCGGGGGGAATCGCCCACGATTTCAACAATATCCTCCATGCCATTCTCGGCTTTGCCGAGCTGGCGCTCGACGACTGCCCGGAAGGGTCCGAGGCTTGGGAAAGTGTGAGGGAGGTGATGAAATCCAGCCACCGGGCGAGGGATTTGATCAACCAGATTCTGACCTTCAGCCGCCAGGGCGAGAACGAGCGGGTTCCCCTGCGGATGCAGAGCATCGTGAAGGAAATCGGCAAGCTCATGCGGGGTACGCTGCCCGCCTCGGTTGTCGTCAGTATCCAGGTGGCCAGCGACGCTCCCAGCGTGCTGGCCGATCCGACCCAGATGCACCAGGTGCTGATGAATCTCTGCACCAATGCCTACCAGGCGATCCAGCGACGGGCGGAAGGCGAGCAAGGTGTGCTGCCGGAGGGCCGGATTCGGATTCAGGCCCAGGCGCGGCAGGTCGATGAGGTCGAGGCGAGAAAACACCCCGGCCTGACGGCGGGACCCCACCTCGAATTGACGGTCAGCGACACGGGGAGCGGCATTCCCCCCGATATTCGGAAGCATATCTTCGAGCCGTATTTCACCACCCGCGCCAAGGAACGGGGAACCGGGCTCGGGCTGGCCATTGTGCAGGGCATCGTGCAGGCCCATGGCGGGGCGATCTATGCCCAAAGCACGCCGGGACAGGGGGCCGTGTTCCACATTCTGCTGCCGGCCTATGCCGAGGCGGAGGCCGATGATCTCGAATGGGTCCAGCAGGTCGCCGCCTCCCGCCTGGAGCATGCCCGGGTGCTGTTCGTGGACGACGAGGCGGCAATACGGCAATTGGCCGAGATGGGACTGCCCCAGTACGGCTACCGGCTGACCCTTGCCAGCGACGGCAAAATGGCGCTGGACCTGCTGTGCCGCGATCCGGAGGCATACGACATTCTGGTGACCGATCTCACCATGCCCCGGATGTCGGGCGTCGAGCTGGCCCGCGAGGCCCTCCGGCTGCGTCCGGACCTGCCCATCCTGATCTGCACCGGGTTCAGTGGGGACCTGAGCCACGAGGAAGCATTGCGGCTCGGAATCCGCGAGCTGGTATTCAAGCCGCTGACGAGCAGCGAGATGGATGAAACGATCCGGCGGGTGCTGCAACCCTCGGCATAGCCGCCGTCAGGCCGGGCAGTGGGCTTTGAGCCAGGCCAGGCAGGCACGGTAGCCCTCGCCCTTGTCGCCCTTGCCTTCCCATTCCGCCGTCCAGGCCCCCTGGTAGCCGGCGGCGACCAGGGCGTCCACGGCGGCTTGCAGGGGGATTTCGCCCTGGCCCAGAGCGGCGCCGGCATAGCTGCCCCGGACGCCGCTGCCGTCCTTCATGTGGGTGTGGAGCACATAGGGGGCGAGCGCGCGGTAGATGCCGGGCAGGTCTTCGAGGGCGTTGCCCCACCAGCGCAGGTTCATGGTGTCCAGATTCGAGCCGATGCAGGGGGAGTCGGCCGCTTCGAGGGCGGGGAGGAGGACGGCGGGATTGTTCGACACCACCCCGTGGTTGTCCACGGCGAGCTTCACGCCGAGGCTCTCGCAGAAGGGGATGCAGGCCCTGAGGCAGCCGGCAATCGCCTCGGCGTATTTGTCCTCGGGCACCTCCGGCTTGGGCTGACCGCCCTCGGTGCGCAGGATCGTGGTGCCCAGAATGCGGGCCAGACCGGCGACCTGCTGCATCCGGTCCACCTGTTCGCGGACGGCCTTCGGATCGAGCTGCACGAAATCGTTGGCGGCGGTGAGGGCCGAGGCCCGGATGCCGTGGCGGTCGAGAATCTCCTTCGCCTCGTGGGCCTTTTCGGCGGTGTATTCGGCGCCCTTGGGCCAGACGTCGGATATCATCACCTCGACGCTGTTGAAGCCGCTTTCCGCCGCGAAGGCGACGAAGTCCGCGAAGGTGGTTCCGGGCGTGTTGTAGTGGATCAGTCCGTAACGCATGGATTCGCTCCTGTCTTCTGGGCTTCCGTCTTGCCGTTCGACGGCTTTCCGGTCTTGCGCAGGCCGTCGGCGAAGCGCATCACGAAATGCTCGATGTCGTTCCAGTTCCGGTGGTTGCCGCTGACTCTGGCCTGAATCACGTCCAGCTCTCCCATGGCCAGGCTTTCCTCGCCGATGCCGAGGGCGGTGAGGGCGCCGCCGTAGACCGCGCCGGTGTCGATGTTGATCGAGACCACCTCGTCGAGAGCGGCCTCGAAATAGAGGCGGCGGGGGGTGAGGCGGGCCTTCACGTCGGGCCGGACGAAGGTGACGAAGGGCAGGTCGCTTTCCACGTCGTAGTTGCCGACCGGGATGCCCAGGGTGCTGAGGCAGCAGGTGGGGGTGTGTCCCTGGACCAGGAGGAAATCGCCGAAGCGGCCGCTGGGCTCCTGGCGGTTCCAGATGTGGCTCTGCTCGATCCACATGTCGTGGCGGGTGCAGAACTGGTGGAACTGGTCGTAGCTGCGCAGGGCAAGCTGCTGCTCGATGGTGACCGTGTCGTGGAGTTCGGGTTGCAGGGGGTCGGGGTCCGGCTGGAAAAGGCTGGCATGGCAGAAGCCCACCTGCACCTCGTCGTGCCCGGCCGCGAAGGTTTCGCTGTGCCCGTAGAGCAGGGAGGTGAAGAAGGCCAGGTACTTCGGGGGCAGGCGGAATTCCTCGGGGGAGAATTTGCAGTACTCCTCGGGGGTCCGGTAGACCCGGCGGAAAATGTCGGGCGACTGGGTGAAGGAGGCGACGGTGTCCTGGCCGCCGTTGCCGCGGAACCAGACGTTGCCGTATTGCTGGAAGAGGGGGCTGCCTTCGAGGAACTGGAGGAGCAGGTCCTCATGGTTGCCGCAGAGGAAGATGGTCTGCCGCTGCTCGCGGGTCTGGAGCAGCAGATCGACCACCTGGCGGGTCGAGGGGCCGTAGTCGATGTAGTCGCCGAGGAAGATCACCTTGGCGGGTTCGTCGAGCGTTTCGTCCAGGTAGCGGATGCGCTGGAGGATGGCGCTCAGCGGGTCGAACATGCCGTGGATGTCCCCGATGACCCATGCTCTTCTGCCGCCCATCTGCCGTACCCCGCTTCTATGCCACACCCAGATCGGCCGGCGTCAGTCCGGCCAGGGCCGGACGGGTGACGTCCGCCCCGGCCGCGCGCAGGGCCGGTTCCGGGAAGCTGGTTGCCACCGCCGCGCAGCGCATGCCGGCGGCCTTCGCTGCCGCCACGCCGCTCAGGGCATCCTCGACCACGCAGCACTGGGCGGGGGGGATGCCAAGCCGCTCCGCCGCCGCCAGGAACAGGTCGGGCGCCGGTTTCCGCGCCTGCACGTCCTCGCCGGTGACCACCGCCCCGAACCAGGCCAGGTCCACCCCGATGCCGCGCAGATTCGCCTCGACCTTGATCCGGTCCGCGCTCGATCCCACCGCCAGGGCCAGGCCCCGCTGCCGCAGGTCGGCGAGCAGTTCGTGGACCCCGGGAAACCCGCGCAGCAGGCCGGGCAGGATGTCCAGATAGATTTCGTAGACCCGGCGTTTCATCTCGGGGCGGTAGACGAGGCCATGCTTGGCCGCCACGCCGCCGATGTAGCGGTCTTCGCCCATGCCGACGAACGGCTCGAAGTCGGCGGGCTGCGGCGCGATGCCGTACTCGCGCAGCCCGCGGATGGCGGCTTCGTTGATCACCGGCTCGGAGTCGGTGAGCACACCATCCATGTCGAAAATTACTGCACGGATCATAGAGGGAGACCTTGGGTTTCGCTGTCCTCGTCTTAGCCAATGGTAGCCCGGTCCGGCGTTCAATGCAACTGTTTCCGCCGGTCCGACGCAGGAAAAAGCATGGAGGCACGGCGTGGCAGGGCGCGGGAAAGCGGCTACGTTTTGCTCGTTGCTCTCGCGTACTCCCTCTCCACCAGAGATTCGCCCATCCATGAGATATCCTATCGCTCTTCTCGCCTCGCTGGTTCTTCTCGTCGGCTGCGGCCGGGAACGCGGCCGGATGGCTGTGGACCAGGCGGCGAAGGACGGGATTCTGCTGCTGGGGAACGGGGCCGAACCGAAGGGGCTCGATCCCCATCTGGTGACCGGGGTGAGCGAGCACAACATCCTGTCCGCCCTGCTGGAGGGATTGGTCGCGGAGGACCCCCGGACCCTCGAACCCGTGCCCGGCGCGGCCGAGTCCTGGGAAGTCTCCGCCGACGGGCTGGTCTACACCTTCCGTCTGCGGGCGGACGCCCGGTGGTCCAACGGCGATCCGGTGGTCGCCGCCGATTTCGTGTTCTCCTACCAGCGCATGCTTTCGCCCGGCCTGGGGGCCGAGTACGCCTACATGCTCTATCCGCTGAAGAACGCCCGGGAGTACAACGAGGGCAAGCTGGCGGATTTCGCGCCGGTCGGCGCCACGGCGGCGGACGAGCGCACCCTGGTGCTGGAGCTGCATCATCCCGTGCCCTATTTCCTGCCGATGCTCAACCACTATTCCTGGTGGCCGGTCCACCCCCCCACCATTCTCGCCCATGGCGCGATCGACGATCCCCGGACAGCCTGGACCCGGCCCGGCAGCTTCGTGGGCAACGGTCCCTTCGTCCTCGCCGCCTGGCAGACCAACCGCAAGATCGTCGTGACCCGCAATCCGCACTACTGGGATGCGCGGACCGTCACCCTCGCGGGCATCGAGTTCCTGGCCATCGACAATACCGAGACCGAGGAGCGCGCCTTCCGCAACGGCCAGTTGCACATCACCTATTCGGTGCCGCTCCACCGGGTTGCCAGATACCAGGAAAAGCAGCCGGACCTGCTCCGGCTCGACCCCTATCTGGGCACGTATTTCTACCGCTTCAACTGCACCCGCAAGCCGCTCGACGACGCGCGGGTGCGCCGGGCCCTGGCGCTGACCATCAACCGGGAGCAAATCTGCCGGGCCATTCTCAAGGCGGGGCAGCAGCCCGCCTTCCATTTCACCCCGCCCAACACCGGCGGCTACCAGAGCGAAACCAGTCTGGTCGAGGACCTCGACGAGGCCCGGCGGCTGCTGGCCGAGGCGGGCTATCCCGGCGGGGAGGGGTTCCCCGAGCTGCGCCTGCTCTACAACACCAGCGAGGCCCATAAGGTCATCGCCGAGGCGGTCCAGCAGATGTGGCGGACCGCCCTCGGCATCTCCATCGTCCTCGACAACCAGGAGTGGAAGGTCTATCTCGATTCCGTGCGGCGCATGGACTACGACCTGGCCCGCGCCGCCTGGATCGGCGACTACAACGACCCGAACAGTTTCCTCGACATGTGGGTGAAGGACGGCGGCAACAACCGCACCGGCTGGAGCCACGAGGAGTACGACCGCCGGATCGCCGCCGCCGCCCGCGAGCGCGATCCCGCCGCCCGCTTCGCGCATTTCCAGGAGGCCGAGGCGCTGCTGCTGCGCGAGGTTCCTGTCGCCCCCGTCTATTTCTACGTCCGCTCCATGCTGATCCGGCCCCATGTCCAGGGCTGGCATCCCAATATCCTCGACCATCATCCCTACAAACATGTCTCCCTGGCCATTCCCTGACCGGTTTCGCGCGTTGTTGGAGCATCATGCGTTTCCCCATCCAGACACGAGGAGTCCGCAGTGCGCAAGATCAACTCGCTTTGGTTCTACATTCCGCCGCCGGTTGTGGCCGGTCTCCTGATCGGTGCCTGGCAGTACTGGAGCCGCCGTCCCGCCGAAGAGGTGCCGGAACCGGAAACGCCGCCGTCGGCCGCGCAGTCCGCCGCCCGGCCGGATGATTTGCCGAAACTTCCCTCGCCGTCCCCGGCGGTTCCGCCGGTCCCGGCGACCGTCCCCGCCGCTGCCGAGGCACCCCCCGCGCCGGTGCGGAACCTGGCCGAGGCGACGGCGCTTTTCCCCGAGCTGGCCAACCGGATTTTCCCGCCGGAGCGCATCGCCGCCTGGCTGCAGGAGTCGGATTTGCTGCGGCGCATCGTCGGCGTGGTGGATTGTCTGGCCAACGGGGCCAGCCCGAAGGGGCAGATGATGTTTCTGGCGCCGAAGGAACCCTTCCAGGCGGAGCGGGGCGCGGACGGGTACTGGCGCGCCACTGCCGCCACGTCCCTCCGGACCCGGGCGATGGTCGAGACCTTCTGCCTCGCCAATCCCCAGGCGATGGCGGCGGCCTACACCCGGCTCGAACCGGTGTTCGACCAGCTCTACCGGGAGGCGGGCTACCCCGACGGCCGTTTCCGCGAGGCCCTGGCCAAGGCCTGCCAGGTGGTTCTGGCCACCCCGGTCCCTGCGGAAGAAGCGCCGCTGGTCCAGTCGGGGCGGATGTTCTTCCATGCCGATCCCAAATGGGAAGCCCTGCCGGCGGCCCAGAAGCATGTTCTCCGGCTCGGGGTGCGCGATGCCGACCGCGTCCAGAAGAAGGTCCGCGAGCTGGCCCAGACCCTCCGGCTGGAAGGGTTCTGACGGAGGCGGTCCATGACATTCGGGATGGCGTTTCTGCTCCTGGCCGCTCTCGGTTCCGTGGTGCTGTTTGGCAAGCGCCGCCATGTTTTCGAGCCCGAGCGGATCGCCGCCGGGGAGGTGGGCATGTGGCAGGCGTACTATGGCGGTCGGCGCCTGCGACTTTTCGGGCAATTGCTCGCCATGCTGCGCAGGCAATTCGGCCTGAGTTGGTACGAGGCGTTTCGGATCGGCCATCTGCTGGCCCGCTCGGCCATGCGTTTCAAGGATGTCTGGGATGACTACGAGGCGGTGGCGTTGCCGGATTTGACCGCCGCCTACGAGCGCATCCGCCGCGCCACGGGCCGGGGCTTCGATCCCGCCGTCGTGGCGCGCGCCGAACTCGCCTGGTGGGTGGCCCGCCGCACACCCGGCGAAAAGGCCCCGGAAGTGGTCGGCCGGCGCATCGGCGAACTCTACGCCGCCTTCTACGAGCGGCAGAGCCCCGACTTCGCGCAGGCGGGGTTGCTCCGCGCCCGGGCGGCCTATCTGCGCGACCAGCAGGAGGACCAGGCCGACTGGGAGCAAATCCGGGCCATGCTGGTCGATTCCTACCGCCTGCTCGGCGGGTATGAATGACCCCCGTCACGGCGCTTGGTTTGCCGGGCGGTTATGGAGCTGCGCCCGTCCTCGGGCGCAGGGTGTGCCGTCGAGGCGGAATGCCATGCCTGTCTTGGCGGGTTGGCCGGGGCGTTTCCGGCGCTGCGCGCCGGGAGCGCCCTGGCCGACGGCTCGCGTGGGCTCCAGCGCGATCGCGGAGAAGGCGCTGAATCCATGTTTCTGGCTGGCAAATCCAACGCGCCTCCCGCGACCAGAATATGGGGAGAATGGGGGCGATAATCCCCGCCATGCTGGCTGGGCTGGCATGCTGCTCCCCGTTGGGGGAATCTGGGGGGAACGCCCGCCGTGGCGGGATGCCGACGGCGGGACCGCCTTGTTGCACAGGTCGGGAAAAAGTGTCGGGACTCGGGAACCTGCCGTCGGCGCATGCGTCTAGATGTGCGTGACGGTTCAACGAAAGGTGCAAGACCAGCAACCAAGCAACTGAGCTATCCAAAATTTTCGCCCCGGCAAGGGCTTCTCCTCCTTCCTCTCCTCTCTTCCTCTCTTCTCTCTCTCCTCCAAAACCCTTGCCGGGGCTATTCTTTGCCCTGAAACGCTGGTCAGAGACTGAAGAAGAAGAGAAGCAGGCAGGTGGCCTCCGCCTCTCCGGCGCGCATCCGCCGGTTGCGGAAGGGTTCGCCCCAGCTTTCGGTGAAGATGATTTCGCCCCGTTCCTCGTTGTAGCCGGTGATGATGGAGGCGTGGCCGGGGCCTTCCTTGCCGTCCGGCCAGAGCCGGCGGTCGGCGCGTCCCTCCTTGCCTTTCGGGCTGGGGAGTTCCGCCTGCGGTTCCCGGGTGAGCCGGGCGGCGAACTGGGAATGGAATTCGTCGCGGTCCCGGCTGAACTGCCGCCAGAAGATGACCGGTTCGCCCCGGTCGATGGATTTCTGCACGTCGCGCAGGCTGAAGGCGCGGCTGTCGCGGACTCGGAGATTGGCGAGCCTGGCCGCCGAGCGGTAGAAATCGAGGGCGCTGGCGTTGGGCGGGTTGCCTTCGCGGTAGCCGGCCTTGGCGGCGAGGGTGTCCACGTCCAGGTCCAGGCCGTGGTACTGGAGGAGCATGGCCAGGGTGGCCATCGCGCAATAGCTGCGGTTTTGCTGGTCGCTCATGGGGATGCCCTGGATGAGCACGTCGCCGTTCGCCAGTTTCTCGACCCTGGCGCCGGAGTCCCGCCGTCGCTGCTGGCGCGGGCCCAGGTCGTCCGCCCCGTAGGCCCGGTCGGCGGCGGTGGCGGGCTGGATGGTCAGGCTGATCAGTTGGTCGTCCTCGCAGAGAAGCCGGAGGGAGAGGTCGCCACGGCGGAACTCGGTGCCTCGGGTGGCGAGAGCGCCCTGTCCCTGCCGGAACCTGCGGCCCCGGTCGCCGGTGGCTTCGGCCAAGGCGTCGGGCAGGCTTTTTTCGAGCTGGCGGAAGGCGGTGGCGAAATCCCGGCGCTTGACGTTCTCGTCGGCGAAGAAGAGTCCCGCTTCGAGGTAGACGACGACGAGGCGTTCGAGTCTGCCGTCGCGGAGGGAAGCCTGGATGGATTCGGCGCGTTCGCCGAAGACGAGGGGGCGCACCTGGAGTTCGCGGATTTGGCGTCCGGGCTGGTTGCTCACGTCGCGCCAAGGACCGGGAAGAGGCTGCCCGGCCCAGAGGGACTCGGCGATGAGGCGGCCGCCGATTTCATCGTCCACGGCGGGCTTGCGCTGTCGCTGGCCTACTTGCGCCCGGAGGGGGCAGCCAAGGCAGAGAAGAGTGACCCAGGAGAGAATGAAAAGGAAGCGGTTGCTTGGCATGTGGCGCTCCAGCCTGGTTCAAATACCTTTGGTCTGCCACCTTCCCCGCTGGTAGGTCCAGACCGTGGGGAGGGCGCGGGTGAGGGCGGCGATGGCGATGGCGACGGCGATGCCGTTGAAACCCATGCCGCAGCGGATGGCGAGCAGATAGCCGGACAGGATGACGACGACCAAATCCGACACGCTGGCATAGAAGAACGGCGGCATGGGGTCGCCGCCGCCGCGCAGGGCGCCGCCGAGGGCGAAGGCGAAGGCCATGACCGGTTCGGTCAGGGCGATGGTCATGAAGAACACCCGTCCCAGCCGGATGACTTCCCGGTCGTCGGTGAAGAAGCCCATGATCTGCTCGGGCAGGAAGAAGAAGACCAGGGCGGCGACGGTCATCATGGCCGCCGCGAGGGTGGCGCAAATCCAGCCGCTGTGGACTGCGGCCTGCCGGTCGCCCCGGCCCAGATTCTGCCCCACCCGCGACATGGCGGCGGACATGAAGGCCAGGCCGATGAAGCTGGAGACTTGCTGGATGTGCATGGCCACCGAGTAGGTGGAGACGGCGCGGGTGGCGTCGGGCAGAAGATTGATGATGCCGAGAGTCATGAGCCGGGAGAAGTTGCGCACCACGCCCTGCAGGGACCGGGGGCCGCCCAGATAAAGAATCCGGCGGGTCAGGTCGAGGTCGAAGCGGAGGGCGGCGCGGAGCCTGCTCTGGATGGGCAGGCGGGGGGTGGTGAGAATCCAGAACCCGGCCGCCGAGCCGAGGACCCGCGCGACCACGGTGCCCAGCGCCGCCCCCGCCACGCCCATCCGCGGGAAGGGGCCGACCCCGTGGATGAGGAGGTAGTTGAAGAGGATGTTGAGCAGGTTCACCACAATCAGCATATAGAGGGAGACCCGGGTCTTGCCCACGCCGAGGAGAACGCCGCTCACCCCGATGTTGAACATGGTGAACACGGAGCCCAGGAACAGGATGTTCAGATACTCCACGCTCGCATCCATGATCTCGGGCGGGGTGCCGAGCATCTGCAGGATGGGCCGGGAGCAGAGCAGACCTCCCGGGGTGACCAGAAACAGGGCGGCGAAGAGCATCAGGCCCATGGATTTGGCGGTGATGTCGCCGACCTTGCGCAAGTCCCTGGCCCCGTGGGCATGGGCGATGAGGACCGAGCTGCCGCCGCTGATGGCGATCATCAGAACCATCAGGAACATCATCACCTGCCGGGCCATGCCCACCGCCCCGATGGCGCCAATCCCCAGGCCACCGACCATTTTGAAGTCGGCGATGCCGACCGCCACGTTCAGCAGGTTGGTGAGGATGATGGGCCAGACCAAGGCCCAGACCAGAACCGTTTCCCTGCGGACTTCGTCGCGGATTTGCACGGCAGCTCCTGTTGTTTGGTCCCCACTTTACTGGCGGGGCACAACCGGGACAAGGAATCAGTCGCCGGCGAGGGTGGAGAAATCCCAGTCCTTCAGGAGGCTGCCCTTTTCATCGAAAAGCCGAATCCAGGCGAAGGCAAGGTCGCCGGGAGCGGTGGAGGGGTCGAGACGGAAGCTCATGAGGGTACCGTTGACGGCGAAGGGGATTT
The DNA here is from genome assembly GCA_001603055.1 of Victivallales bacterium Lenti_02. Taxonomy (GTDB): domain Bacteria; phylum Verrucomicrobiota; class Lentisphaeria; order Oligosphaerales; family Lenti-02; genus Lenti-02. Next base: position 1,291 of record LVAZ01000133.1, on the reverse strand, counting down.
CGTAGTCGTGCCAGTCGCCGTCGTGGACGGGTTGCCAGTTCACCATGCGGCTGCGGTGGAACTGGCGCTCGCCGGGGGCATCGCTGCCCCAGTAGAGCGCGGCGAGCCCTTTGCTGTCGGAACGCAGGCGCAGGCGGCAGACCAGTTTGCCGGTGGCGGCGGGGACTTCGCCGGTGTGGAGAAAGGGGTCGCCGCCGGTGCTTGTCATGGTCATGACGCCTGCCGCCAGCCCCAGTTGGGCATCCTTGCTGCTGTTCCAGCCGGCGACGGGGGCCTGGTAGGCGGGGTTGAGCTTGGGGCAGAGGGCGGCGGTGTCGAGCAGATGACCGTCGATGAGAGCATCGAGTTCGCGGACCAGATCGGGATGGCGGGCGGCGCGGTTGTCGCGCTCGCCGATGTCCTCGGCCAGATTGTAGAGTTCGAAGCGGTGGGAACCGTCGGGGTTGTCGTGCCAGACCCGGATGAGCTTCCAGTCGCCGCGCCGGACGTAGGTGGCGGGGCCGACACATTCCGGCACATTCGGGGAATGGGGAAAATGGCAGAAGAAGGGGCCGCGGTCGAAGGGGGTGCCGCGCAGGGCGGGAACCTGGCTGACGCCGTCGAGGACGGTGCCGGGCGGAGCTTCGAGCCCGAGCATGGCGAGGATGGTGGGATACCAGTCCACGCTCGAGAGAAGCTGGTCGGTGACACTGCCGGGACGGGTGACGCCGGGCCAGACGACCGCGCAGGGTTCGCGGGTTCCGCCCTCGTAGATGGTGGCCTTGCCGCCGCGCAGGGGATGGTTGCTGGTGGGGGTGGTGCCGTCCACCTCGTTGTACATGTTGCCGCCGTTGTCGGAGAAGAAGATCAGGATGGTGTTTTCGGCCAGCCCCTGGTCGTCGAGGGTGGCGAGGACGCGGCCGATGTTCTGGTCGAGGGCTTCGATCATGGCCCCCATGGTGGGGCAGTGCTGGGGGTTGGCGGGGTCGGCCTTGCGGCGGTACTTCGCGATGAGTTCCTCCTTGCCCTGGAAGGGGGCGTGGACATCGTAGTACCACAGATTGAGCAGGAAGGGGCGGTCCCGGTGGTCGCGGAGGAAGGTGCAGGCCTCGTCGGTCAAGACGTCGCAGATATGGCGTCCCTCGGGGCCGTCGGGCAGGGTGGGGCAGGCCCAGGGGCTGAAATAGCCGCGCGGGGGCGGGCCGGGGTGCTCGCGCCCGCCCACGACGACCTCGAAGCCCTGGTTCTCGGGTAGGTAGGGGTCGCGGCCGAGATGCCATTTGCCCATGAAGGCGGTGCGGTAGCCCGCCGC
>LVAZ01000132.1 GCA_001603055.1 Victivallales bacterium Lenti_02 | reverse complement strand
GGTGGATACCGGATTCGATCTGCGCTACACCGCCCTCTGGGAAACCCGCGAGGGCGCGGGGCGCCTGCTGTTTTGCCAGCTCGATGTCAGCGACCGCGTCGGTCTCGATCCGGTCGCCGACCGTCTCTTCCGGAATCTGATCGCCGATTTGGCCGCCCCGGCGGAATCTCCTCGTCGGACGGTTCGTCGGGTCGGGGAAACCGCCCGCGCGCCCCTGGCGAGGCTCGCCCTGGATGCCGCTCCGCCGCCCGCGAACGGGGCCGGGCAGGTGCTGGTGGTGCCGCGCGGCAGCGGCGAGTGGCTGACCGCCCATCAACCTGCGCTTGCCGCCTATCTGGCCAGCGGTGGCCGGATTCTGGCGGCAGGGCTGAATGCCGAGGAGGGGCAGATCCTCGCCCGCTGCGCCGAGAATGCCTTTGCCGTCGAGGAGGCGACCCTCTGGGTCAACCCCCTGCGCGGGGCGTTGCCTCCGGCTTTCGCGGGTGTCTCTCCCGCCGCCATTCACTGGCGGCAGAAACTCGGGGTTGCCGCCGTGGCGGACGGTTGCCGCGGCTGGCGCTCGCCCAGCGGTGTGCTGGCCAGCCTTCCGGTGGGGGCGGGCGAGATCGTCTGGATTTCCGCCCTGCCCGAGGATTTCGACCCCGCCGCGCGCCCGGACTTGGTTTTCACCCAGGTCAAGACCGAGCGCCTCTACACCCTCGTCCTCGGCAACTTGGGCGTGGCGGTGGACGGCGGCTGGTCCGCCCGGCTCGGTCCCGTCGCTGCCGCCGCGAGCGAGACGGACCTCTACACCGACACCCGCATCCCCCGCGACGATCCCTACGCCGACATGCGCTGGTAGATTCCCATTCCGCCGAATCTGCCGTATACTAGCGCCCGCCACCCACTACCCGGAGGATTTTTCATGAACGACTGGTATACGCGCTGCTACGCCCGCCTGCTGATCGACAACCACATCACCGAGGACGATCCGGTCGCCATGACCAAATTCGATCCGCGCGACTATGTGGCGATGGTGAAGCTGGCCGGCACCGAGGCGGCGATGGTCTACGCCACCTGCCACAACGGCAACTGCTACTATCCCACCAAGGTCGGCCATCAGCACGCCAACCTCAAGGGGCGCGACATTTTCGGCGAGACGGTGGACCTGCTGCGCAAGGAGGGCATTGTCCCCGTCGCCTACTACACCAGCATCTACCACAACCACTCGGCCAAGACCCATCCCGCCTGGCGGGTCACCCACGTCAACGGCAACCAGCACGGGGGCCGCTACTGGTGGAGCTGTCCGAACAACGACGAGTACCGCGCCTTCGTCCTGGCCCAGGTGGCCGAGGTCGTCGCCTACGACGTGGACGGCATCTTCAACGACATGACCTTCTGGCCGGGCATCTGCGCCTGCGCGAGCTGCCGGTCCAAGTTCCTCGCCGAAACCGGGCGCGAGATTCCCCGCAAGGTGGACTGGCGCAACCCGGAGTGGATCGCCTTCCAGCGCTTCCGCGAACGCTCGATGGCCGAATTCTCCCAGGCCATCACCGACCATATCAAGGCGCGGAAGGACATGAGCGTCACCCACCAGACCTCGACCATCATGCACGGCTGGACCCAGGGCTACACCCTCGGCATCGCCGCCGCCTGCGACTACACCTCCGGCGACTTCTACGGCGGCAAATACCAGCACGTCATCGGCGCGAAAGTCCTCGCCGCCGCCTCGCGGAACCTGCCCTACGAGTTCATGACCAGCCGCTGCGTCAATCTGCGCGACCATACCTCGATGAAGTCGGAGGCCGAACTCACCGCCGAGGCCGCCACCACCCTCGCCAATGCCGGAGCCTACTTCTTCATCGACGCGATCAACCCCGACGGCACCCTCGAACGCGAGGTGTACGAGCGCCTCGGCCGCGTGGCCCGCACCCTCGCCCCCTTCACGGCGGCCGTCAAGCAGCACCGCCCGGTCATCGCGGCCGACAAGGCCTTCTACTATTCCTCCGCCGCCTACGTGGACGAGAGCGCCAGCACCGACATCATGACTCCCGGCGGCGGCAAGCCCGCCGTGGACGAGATGATTTCCTCCTCGATCATCCTCACCCGCGCCCACATCCCCTTCCGCGCCGTCACCAGCGCCACCGAGGACTACGCCGGGCTGAACACCATCGTCATGAACAACATCCTCTACACCACGCCCGAGGAGAACGCGCGCCTGCGCGAATT
>LVAZ01000131.1 GCA_001603055.1 Victivallales bacterium Lenti_02 | reverse complement strand
GATGCCGACGATGATGTGTTTCTCGGGCATGATCCAGCCCCTCCGGTTTAGGCCTTCCAGAGACCGTGTTTGTTGCAGTACTCGCGGGCGGTGATCTTGGCGTCGTCGCAGCAGCAGAGGCAGAAGCAGGCTTCGGGGGCCATGCCGGGCTTCAGCTCCTGGCGGATGGTCTTGCCGTCGACCACCAGCTCGATCCACTGGATGTAGTGGTCGTCCACCATGGGATGGGGGATGGAACCGACCTTGACCTTGACGCCGCCCTCGATCTTCTCGATGACGGGGACGTGCTTCTCGGTCTTCGCGTCGGCGGTCTTCTCGTCGAGCAGCTTCATGGGCTCGTCGCAGCAGACGAGCTGGCCCGCGCCGCCGCCGATCACTTCGACCAGGGCGCCGCAGAGGGGACAGTGGTAAATCTCATGTTTCTTGGACATCGCGGACCTCCTATGGGGGAATTGGGGTTCCCGCCACCCGGTCGGGGCGGCGGGACGAAGGGGACTACTACCAGTTTTCGGCCATGCTCTCGAAATGGGCCTGGGGATGGGCGCAGGCCGCGCAGACGGCGGGGGCTTCGGTGCCGGTGTGGAGGTAGCCGCAGTTGCGGCAGCGCCAGACCACGGGCTGGTCCTTCTTGAAGACCTTGCCCAGGGCGATGGAGTTGGCCATGGCGAGATAGCGGCGCTCGTGGTACTCCTCGGCGACGGCGATGGCGCGGAAGGTCTTGGCGATGATCCCGAAGCCCTCCTCGTCGGCGATGACGGCGAACTCGGGATACATGCAGGTGTATTCGTGGTTCTCGCCGGCGGCGGACGCCTTGAGGTTGTCGATGGTGCTGCCGATCACGCCGAAGGGGAAGGAGCCGGTGATCTGGGCTTCGCCGCCGGTCATGAACTTGAACAGGCGTTTGGCGTGTTCCTTCTCCTGGTTTGCCGTCTCCTCGAAGATGTCGGCGATCTGCACGAAGCCTTCCTTGCGGGCGGCGGCGGCGTAGTAGCTGTAGCGGTTGCGGGCCTGGGACTCGCCGGCGAACGCGGCCATCAGGTTCACCTGCGTACGGGAGCCTTGTAGTTCCATCGTCGTTTCCTTCACGTTGAACAGGGGAAAAGGGGGAGAAAAGGAGGAGGTGCCCCGGGTCAAGCCGAGGCAAGTCTACAACATGGACATTGACCGGGTTCCGGTCTCCGGGTTTCACGCGCCCGGCAATTTTCAATGATAGGAGCTGACCCCCACCGGGACCAGGCGCCGGACCCGGGGCTCGTTGCGGTGGTTCATGCGCCAGATCAACTGCTCCACGCCCTGGCGGGCCATGTCGCCCACATGCATGTCCACGTAGCCATGGAAACGGGGTAGCCCGCGCAGGCAGCAGGGCGCGGAATCGGCAATGACCGCCTGGACCGGCGACTTCCCGCTGCCCAGGAAATGGTCCAACTGGGACTCGAAGGCCAGGGCCAGGGCGGCGTTTTCCGCGAAGATGCCGACCGGCCCCGGGCCGGGATCGTCGAGCAGGGAGCAGAGGGATTCGGCCAGCACGTCGCAGGCCAGCAGCGGCCCGGCCGGCCCCACCACGAAAAACTCGCGGCGGGCGAGGTTGCGGAAGGCCAGCCCGAACTGGTGGCTTTCCACTTCGAAGCAGGTCGCGAGTTCGTTGTAGGCGAATCGCCCCAGGCCCAGATACCAGCAGGTCCGGCAGCCGGAATCGGCCAGGTTCTGGCAGACGCGGCGGGCTATTTCAAGCCCGTCGAAACCCACATGGTCCCAGCCTTGCTCCCCCGGGGGAATGCCGAGAATCTGCACACTGGGGATGCGGCTGAACAACTCGTCCAGCCGCCCGCATTCCGGCTGGCCGATCACCAGCAGGCCGTCGAAGCGCGAATGCCGGATGAGGGCGCGGACCTGCTCGGGATCGGGCGCGATGATCGGCACCGCCTGGAAGCCTTGGATGTTGCAGATGCCGACGATCCCCTGGACCAGGGCCGTGCAGACCCCGTCGCGCAGGATGGCGTCCGGAAACCCGCTGAGCACCACCCCGATCTGCCGGGACAGCACGGTGTGCCGGGGGCCGGGCTTGGGGCCGCGTTTCTTGCCGGGCCCCCCGCCGGGCTGGTAGCCCAGCTCGCGGGCCGAGTCGCGCACGACCTTGGCCGTCTCCGGGGACACGTTCGGGCGGTTGTTCATCACCAGGGACACGGTGGAAATCGACACCCCGGCGCGCTTCGCAACATCGGTAATCGAGGCCCGCTTGATCATCGCTCCCCGCTGTTGGGATTTCCCTGGAGTTTCGAGAAGGGTGGGTAACATCTCTGCAAGTCCTTGTCTTGAAAATATCGCGAATTTTCCCGCAGTCAAAAAAATATTTGCATTCTGCGAAAAACTGTATCCGACAAGGGGGGTGAAAGTCCCTGAAACTAATGTTTATTATGCTGGGGTGGAGATGGTTGAAAAAAATTGTTCCGCTCCTTCTTTCGTTTCCTTCCACGGGCAGGTGGATTCTCCGACACGACGGGTAATATTTTCGCTCTCAACCACGTTCGCTAGGTAGAAATATGAAGCGCATGATTGTCCAACTGGCCGCGGGCACGGTGCTGGCGGCGACTCTGGCTGGCTCGGCCGAGCCGGTGGTGCGGGTGGATTTCCAGGGTCTCCCCCTCGGTCCGGTCACCCGCGAGGCGCTGATGGGTTTGTGGCAGAGTCCGAAATGGGCGTCGCCCAGCGGGCGGACGTTCGTCGTCGAGGACGAGGAGCGGGGCAAGGTGCTGCGGGTGCTGTATCCCAAGGGCGGGGTCGGCCCCGGCGAGAACGGCATGCAGTTTCTGGCCGACCTGCCGCCCGCCGACGAGTACTACCTCAGCTACCGGCTCAAGTTCGAGGAAGGGTTCGACTTCAGGCTGGGCGGCAAACTGCCGGGGCTGACCAGCGGGGGAGGCACCTTCACCGGCGGGCGCCGCCCGACCGAAGGGCAGGGCTGGAGCACGCGCTACATGTGGGGCCGGGAAGGCCGGGGCACGGTGTATTTCTACTCGGTGGACATGCCGGGGAAATGGGGGCAGGGTCTGCGCCTCGAAGGGCTCACCTTCCAGCCCGGAGTCTGGCACCAACTGACCCAGCGCACCCGGCTCAACACCGGCGACCGCAAGGACGGGATTCTCGAGGTCTGGTTCGACGGCAAAAAGGTCTATGGAAGCCATGAGATGCGCTTCCGCCTCGGCGACCGCGGCCGGATCGACTCGTTCTACTTCTCCACCTTCCACGGCGGCAACTCCCCCGACTGGGGCCCCACGGTGGATTGCGCGGCCCGCTTCGACGACATCCGGATCACCGTCGAGCCCCCGGAGCATCTCGGCAAAGACGAATAGCCTCAGCGGCCGATGGCACGGAGGGCCCGGGCGGCGCGGACGTAGGCGGCGATCTCGTCGGCGGCAAGCGCGCGGTCGAGAACGATGACCTCGTCGATGGTCATGGGATGGAACAGCCAGTCGGGGCCGAGGGAGAGGGCGTTGGTGTCGCCTTCGGCGAAGAGCCTGCCCTTGGCCTGGAAGGATTCGCGCTGCCGTCCGTCCCAATGGATGTCGACCTGGCGGGCACCGCTGATGGTCATGGCCGTGTGGCGCCATTCGCCTGGTTCGGCCCAGACCCGCCCGCCCCAGGGCATGTTGCGGTTGGTCAGGCCGGGGAAGTTGTAGAGCTGGGAAACATAGGTGGGTTCCTTGAGGGCGCACCATTCCCCCTTGCCCCGCACGAAGTTGGCGATGTAGCCGCCATGCCGCCCCTGGTGGTTGCCGATCTTCAGGAGGGCGAAGTTGCTGGTTTCGGCCATCGGCTCGTCGAGCCGCCACCAGAACATGACGGTGAACGGGCGGTGGACCGAAAAGGCGGGGCTGACCAGGCGCAGGGTGGGACCGGTGCGACGCTCGATCTTCCGGGCCGCCAGCCCCTTGCCGCTGAACCCGTCGGCCCATTCGGCCCCGTCCGTCTCGATCCGGGCTTCGGCGAGGTTGATCCGGGGCTGGTCCGGACCGTTCTCGAAGGTGTGGTAGAAGACCACCCGGCTGTCCCAGGCAGGCGGCAGGAGGAGCAGACCCTCGTCCACCGTCCCGGCGAACAGCAGAAAGGGCAGGCAGCACAGCAAGAAAGGCAATCTGGCGGGCATGGCGGGCGTCCCCCCGTTCACTTGAACCGCAGCAGGCGGATGTCGTGTTTTTTGACCGGCAGGGAGAAGGTGCCGCCGTCCAGCGCGAAATTCTCGCCGCTTTCGAGGTCCGTGGCCTTGGCCCCCGCGCCCAGGCCGAGGTCCACGCTCACGGTCGCGACCACATCCTCGCGGGAGTAGCTGACGAAGGCGACCAGAGCCTCCTGGCCCGGCACGGCGTAGACGATGGTCGGCAGGTCGGGGTGGTCGGTGGTGACGGGCTGGGGGCGGTCCTCCCAGTATTTGTAGACCACCAGTCCGGGCTGGTCGAGCATGGCCAGAATGGGTTCGGCCAGGGCCTTGCGGTTCTCGGCCTGGGCGGGAATCCAGCCCGCGCCCCAGCCGCCGTGGCCGTCGAGTTCGTGCAGGATGCGCACGGCGCTGAAGGTGCGCTGGGTCCAGGGATCGCGCTCCAGGTTGCCGTGGTCGTTGAGCGGCACGGGCCAGACGCCGGCCAGCTCGCCGGTGCCGGTGAGGAGGAGGAACTCGCGGGAGAAGCGATCCTGCACGTCGCCGAGGCTGTATTTCCATTCCCAGTCGTACTGGACGGTGGCGAAGCTGAGCATGGGTAGGGGGCTGAAGCTGGTCATGTGCGGGAAGGTGATGGGCAGCATGCCGCGCTCGTTCATCATGATGAAGGTGCGCTTGGCCAGTTCGCGCTGGCCCCAGATGCCGGCGGCGGGCACGATGCCGCCGTCCTCGCGGCGGTAGGCGTCGGTCATTTGGGTGTTGTACGAGGGGGCGATGAAGAAGTTGTCCCAGTACACCCCCCGGTTGCCGCCGATCTCGAAGGACCGGGCGTACCAGTAGAGGTGGAAATCGATGAAGGAATCGCTGGGCACGACCTTGATCTCGCCGCGTCCCCGGCCCTTGCCGACGGTGCGCAGGTCGGTGAGGGTCCATTCGTCCTTGAAGGTCTCGAACTCGGGCAGTTCCTGGCTGGCGGCGCGGTTGTAGTAGAAGACCATGCTCTGCCCGTGGCGGGAGCGGAGATTGTGGCGGGCGTGGCGCCGCCAGTTGTCGAGGGCCTTCTCGCCTCGGTCGGCGAAATGTTTGGCCCCGTAGGCGACGACCGCCTCGATGGTCGCGCTGTCGAGCTGCTCGCGGTTGCTCCTGGCCAGCATCTCCCAGAGATGGAGATCGCCGCCCACCGGGTAGACCGCCCCGCAACTGCCGTTGCCGAACCAGTTGATGTCGGTGCCCAGCAGGGTGTAGCGGTCGCGGAAATAGCGGTAGCGCCACCAATGGGGGCTCTGATCCGGGGCGTTCAGCGGGGGTTTGACCGGGGCGGCGAGCAGGCCGAAGGTGATGGTGCGAGTTCCGGCGAGGCGCGTGGGCTGGTTGATGAGATGGACCCGGAGGATGACTTCGTCGCCCCGACGGACCACATCGAGGTTGGGGGTGGCGGGGTCCCAACCCCAGCCAAGATCGTTCTCCGCGAACCAGCAAATGCCGCGGACGGCGCTGCCGAGATAGATGTAGGGGCAGAAGTTGCGGATCATGTCGTCGCAGGCCACCTTGGCGGCATCCCACACCACGCCTTCGCCGTCCGGGACGGCCTGGGCGACGGGAGCGCGGATGCGGTCCGAGTTGGCGTGGATGAGAGAGGCGCTCTCCTTGGCGAAGGGAATCTCCAGAGTCAACGCCTGCACCTCGGTTTCGCCGGTGGGTTGCAGGGTCAGCTCGACCCTCGCTGTGCCGTCGTAGTCCCAGGTCTGCCGCGAGGACGCCCGCAGGGCCCCGGCGGAGAACGCGGCCTGGGTCACGGTCTCGTGCGCCTGGGCCGAGACAATCTGAAGCGGTTCGGGAACGACGGGGACCGCCTCGCCGCCGATTTGAACGGTGTAGCGCATGGGGGCACCAAGGATCGGTTTGGCAATCCCTGTGTTGGCGCTGGTGGCGACCACCTGGTCGAGCAGGCCCAGGTCGTTGAGCGTATGCTCGCGGAGAACGGTGGAGAGCTGCCGTTCCTTCACCTCGATCGGGGTGAAGGGGGGATAGATTTTGGTAGACCGCCCGGTCGGATTGCCCTCCCAGGGGAAGACGGTGCGCTCGAAATGCCGGACCGCCGCCCCCTCGGGGGTGTTGGCACCGGTTACCGTCACCGCGATTTCGTAATGGCCATTCAGGGGAGGGAGGTCGAAGATTTGCTCCTGCCGCCCGTTGACGAAACCCGCCAGGGGGAAGTCGATGGTCTTGATCTCCTGCTGCTGCCAGTGCTCGCGGACGACGGCGGTGATCCGCTCGGGCACGGCTTCCTTGGGCATGCCGTTGATGTCCAGCTCCAGCCGCATCCGGTTGCGCGAGGGATAGTAGGCGAACTGGACATCGACCGGCGGCGTGTCCTTGGCCTGCCCCACCACCCAGCGGGGGACGGATTCGGCGCGGTTCCATTTGGTCTGGCGGTCGTAATGGACGACGGTCCCGTCGGCGCTGGTCACCCGCGCGGTCAGTTCGAAGACGGTGGTGGGGTCGTTCTCTTCGATGGGAATCGCCAGTTCGCGGGTTTCACCGGGCATCAGCGCCAGTTTTTCCTCCACTTTCAGTTCCGGCATGCGGTTGCGGAAGAGATGGAGTCCGGCCTGGACTTCGAGCGGCTGGTTCGATGGATTGTGGACGCGGAGAATCTGGCGGTGCGGCGTCCAGGCCGGATGCCCTTCGCAACGGACTTGCACGGAGGGGGCGGGCTGTTCGGTGAAGGCGAGGCGCAGACCGCTGTTGGCGTAGCCCCCGGTCAGCGAGGTCCAGCCCCAGTCCGGTTTCCAGTTGCGGGTGGCGTTGATGGCCCAGACCCCGTCGGTGGTCTGGCGGCCTTCGGCGACCATGCCCATGCTGGCGATGGGGATGGCGAATTCGCCATGCCACCAACCGTCGTGGCGACCATGCGCCTGCCGCCAGTTTCCCTGCCATGCCTCGTCCTCGGGCGGATTGCCCAGTTTGTGGATGTTGTACCCTCCCTTGCCCAGGATGTTGACCAGAAACTGGTAGTCCACCCGGTCCGGCGCGTCCGGCGTGGGGTTTATGTAGACCTCGACCGAATCGTCGTGGACGGCGCGGAGGGAATCCCGGTTGACTGCGGCCAGCAGGTCGCCCTCGTCGGGCAACTGGCTGGCAATCGCGAGGAACAGCGTGTCTCTGGTGCCCCCGATCCAGGCGCGCACCCGGCGCGGTTCGAGCAGGCCGGCCTCCTTCTGCCCGCCCGCGCCGCTGCGGACGAAGCCCTCGAAACCGTGGGCCCCCGCCCATTCCGCCGGATCGATCCGGCCATCGATTGCCGGCGCTTTGCCCAAGACCGGCAACTGCCATTCGGCGGCGGAAACGCTGGTCAGAAGCACGAGAAAGACCGCAAGGACACTGCGCATGGGAGTTCTCCTGATGCCGGAAGGAATCCGGTTCTACCAATACCCCCTGAGCTTGCCGCGTCAACCGCCGGCCACCTTCCCGAACCCGACCGGGCGCTTGGATGGACGGAATGGACGGCATGGACTGGATGGACAAGCTATTCCGTGCCGGAAGCCATTCTGCATTCTGACTTCTTCATTCTGCATTCCCCCCCAGGGACTACTCACTTTTCTGTGGCATGAGTTCGAGGTCGCCGAGATGGAAGAGGATGTTGTTGCGGTAGTGCTTGAAGGCCCTGAACCCGCGCGCGGATGCCTTCAGCGCCTGTATTCTGGCGTTGAGGGATTCGGCGGCGGCGTTGGTGACGCGGTGCTTGATGTAGGCGAGTATGCCCTTGGCGTGGGAGAGGATGGTCTTGGCGACGGCGGTGAGCTCGGGGACTCCCTCGGCCACGGCCTTGCGGTACCAGTGGCCGAGGAAGAGCCCCGCCTCCCTCCTGCCGAGGCAGTCGAAGAAGCTGCGGAACACCTCCTTGTAGCGCCAGACGGTGGCGGTGTCCCGGGATGCCTCGCAGGCCCGCGTGAAGTGCTCGATCCGGTCGGGCTTCACGTTTTCGAAGTTGCGGAGGAAAAGGTACTTGCTTCCCTTCATGTCGTCTTCGCCCTGTCCCGCCAGGCGGCGGTTCTCGCGCCTTCTGGTCCGGTCCACGGCCTCGTTGAGGTGCATCGAGACATGGAAGCGGTCATGCACGATGTCGGCGTTGGGCAGTTTGGCGGCGGCCTGCATGAACGGTTCCCACATGTCCATGGTGAACGACTCCACCGCATTCCGCTGCTCTTCGCCGAGAGTGGCGGCGAGCAGTTGCTCGACCGGCTCCCGGCACCGTGTCTCGCACACGTCGAGCACCCGCGCGCGCTCCGGGTCGCCCAGGACGGTGAGGTAGCTATGCCCCTTTGCCATCGACTTCTCGTCGACGCACAGGCGCCGGATGTCCTCCTCCCGCCTCCTCTCCATGCCCCGCGCAACCGCCCGCCGCATCACGCCCGCCACCTGCGCCTCCGATATGTCCAGCAGCGACGCCACCCGGCTCATCCGCCGGGTCGCCAGCAGAAGCTCGATCACCAAGGCCTCGAAGAGGAGCGTGAAGCGACCGTGCGGCACCGCCCACGGAGGCTCCGCCGTCTTCACCCCGCACGACTCGCACCGCGTGCGCGGCAGGCGGCAGCGGATGAAGGTCTTCAACTGGCAGGTGTCCAGATGCCGCCAGCGCCGCTCCTCCGCGTGGTCGTGGACCGCGCATTCGCGCCCGCACGGGCACGACACCCGCTCGCCTCCGTGCTCCAGCAGCAGCGTCACCTCGCCCGCCTCCAGGTCCAGGGAGACATCCGTCACTCTCCACGGGGCTTCGATGCCGACAAGCTGGCGGTAGAACTCGGTCGTGTCCATGGCGGCGGTCTCCGGAATCACGGGGTGGAACTCCCCCCCTCCTGACTGGCACCAATCTACCCCGAAAAACCGACATCAACCCACGGAAAACTCAGTAGTCCCCTTTTTATGACAGGATGACATGGCTTCCTGCGGCATGTGCGGTTTCTCATGGGACATAGAGCGGGGACGGGATTTTTATGGGATGGGATGGATGTAACGCAGGGTCCGAAACTCCTCCCCGCCGACCAGACCTCGTGTGAGTTGCCCTAGGAAGTCATCCAGCTCATCACATACTATGACGTGCTCTAACTCACTGCCGCAATCCGTTGCCCACCAAATACACAATTCCGATCTCAACTCTGTTGCCCTAGCCACCAGCGTCCCCAAAGTTGTGTCGATGGGAGCAAAACCTCCAACCAAGTCCATGAAAGCTGAATCGACCAATTTCTGGCAGTCGTCCCCGACCCCGGACCCAATCACCCATGACCCTGTGTCTCCGGGAAGCAGTTGCTTCAGCGTCCGTTTCACATAGGGCTGGCATTCGGCGGCATCATACGCCCTGAGCCAATCAACGAGCGGCAACCTGTCAATCGGTCCTCTGATAGCGAGGAAGAAGCTCACGTCGACCTCCTTGCCGGTGGCTTCTCAGAGGGCGGGGTCGCGGCGGCGGTCGGCCAGCATCTGGCAGTGCAGGCAGAGTTCGGCAGCCTTGAAGGCATGTTCCTGGGTCATGGCGTGTTCCGTGCGGTTCAGGCAGTCCAGGATGAACGCCCCGAAGAACGGATAGCCCACTTGGCCGGCGACCTGGAGGTGCTGTTCGCCGCGTTCGGTGACCAGGTACAGATTGTTGCCGGCGCCCTCGCGGCCGACATCGAGGTATTTGCGCAGCTCGATGGTTCCCTTGGTGCCCAGGATGAAGGTTCGGCCGTCTCCCCAGGTCCGCAGGCCGTCGGGGGTCAGCCAGTCCACCCGGTAGAAGAAGGAGGCGCCGGTGTTGCCCTCGATTTTGGCTTCGCCGAAGTCCTCGAATTCGGGGTGTTCGGGAAAGGTGTAGTTGGCGGTGCGGGCGTCGGTGACCACGCCGTCGGTGGCGCCGGTGTAGGCGAGGAACTGCTCGCACTGGTGGCTGCCGATGTCGCAGAGAATCCCGCCGTAGCGCTTCCGGCGGTAGAACCAGTCAGGCCGCGAGCCGGGCGGTCCGTGCCGGTGGGGGCCGAGGCCGATCACCTGCAATACCCGGCCAATGACCCCGTCGCGGATGAGCTGGCCGGCGAATTCGGCGCACTCGACGTGCAGGCGCTCGCTGTAGTACACGAAGTACTTCCGCCCCGTCGCCGCCGCCACCCGCCGGGCCTCGGCCAACTGCTCCAGAGTGGTGAAGGGGGTCTTGTCGGTGAAATAGTCCTTGCCGGCCTGCATGACCCGGCATCCGATCGGGCCGCGCTCGTTCGGAATGGCCGCCGCCGCCACCAGCCTGACTTCGGGCTGTTCGAGCACCTCGTCCAGCGAGCGCAGGGCCTTGACGCCGGGATAGGTCTTGAGGAATCGGGCCACCCGCTCCGGTTCGGGGTCGAAGACATAGCGCAACTCCGCGCCGGCCTCGCGCAGGGCATTGCACTGGCCGTAGATGTGGCCGTGGTCCAGATGGGCCGCGGCAAAGACGAATTCCCCGGGCTTGACCACGGGGCAGGGCTTCCCCTGCGGCGCATAGTTCATACCGTCGGCATTGCTGCTCATGTCGTTTTCTCCACCGCCCTTGCGGAATGTCTGGAACCAAACCGGGTTGCCGCGCCGCCAGCTTCCCGTGTCGTGAGGGGCGACGCGATCTACCCGCTATGCTACCGTCACCCACCCGATATGCAAGATGGTCCCGACCGGATGCGGCGATTACTTGCCGGGCGTTTCACCCTTGAGGGCGAGCAGGCGTTTCTGGAGTTCCGCGCCGAAGCTGTCCAGGGCGGCGAGTTTGGCCGCATCCCGCGCGTCCTCGTCCTTGATGAGGAAGGTCGGCCCCGTCGTTTTGGCCTCGCCCTCGGCATCGACGCTCAGGTAGAGGCATTCGTTGCCCACGTCCCACATGCCGCCCCGCAGAAGGAGCAGGGCATCGCGGTGCGAGGCGGGAACCACGTAGCCGGGGAGAATCAGCAGATTGAAGACCGAGGCGGCGTTCACATAGCTGTCGAGCTGGGACACCCCTTTGACGAGCAGCACCACATCGGCGCCGTGCTTCGCCGCCGCCAGGCGGATGCTCTTCAGGTCCCCGCTGGCGCTGACCATCTCCGACATGACGTAGAGGTCCGCGACGACTCCGGCCTCGCGGAGGGGTTCGGCCCATTGCGCGATGCGCTCCCGGTCGGCAGTGGTCCAGCGCCAGTCCGGAGCGAATCGCATATCGGGGCGGACGGGGCCACCACCGTATCTCGGGTGGTAGGTTTCGGCGACGAGGTGAACGGCCACTTTGATCGGGAAGCGAAGCTGGGCATTCCGGTTCAGGACGGCCCGGATGTCCGCGTCGGTCACCTCGATGGGCTGATCGGCAAGGCGCTGTTCGATGGCCTGCCGGTTGAAGCCTGTGGCGCAGCCGGTCAAGAGCAGGGCGAATCCCGCGATGAGTGCGTTTCTCACAATCGTTCTCCTCTGGTTTCTGCTTGGGTATTCCAGGCCAAATCAGGTGGCCTTGTGGTTAGCCGGGGCTACTATAGTGCGAAAAGGAACAACGAAACGCCCCCGAATGCCGGGAAAAACGAGGGTGCCTACGGCTGTTATTTCTGGTCTTCGGCTTGGCGGCCGGGGGCTAGGATTCTGCCTACGGCATCCAGCCTGCTGGTGTCCGGCGAACCATCCGGGTTTCGGGTCGGTACCAGCCAGCCGCCCTCATCGTGTTCATTCCAGGCATAGACGATGACGGCGTTGGCGGGACAGGTGGAGGTGTTTTGGCGCACGAAGTCAAGGGCGCGCCCAAGGTGGGCCGCGATCTCCTCGGGAGTGGCGACCGAGGGAAAGACCTCCTGCTGATGATAGCCGTGCCCTTTCTCCCAGGATACGGGATTCTCTTGGCGTGGACGTTTGTCCCAGCCGGTGGTCACCAGCGGGATGCAGGGCACCCCGGCCTCGGCGGCGGCCTGCCAGTAGCGGGTCTCGACCGCTTTCACAAGCTGGGAAAACTGGGCGTGGGAGCTACCGTGGGCGTAGGCGGAAACCGCTTCGAAACCTTTGGCGGCATGGTTGCGGAAATCACTTGCCGGGTTCCAGCCCATGTACACGCAGTAGGGATCGAGTCCCGCCGCCCCGGCGGCGCGGCGGAAATCGGCGAAGCGTTCGTTGGGAAACGCCCCCTGGTACTGGAGGGAGAAGACATAGACCAGCGGGCGGCCGCCGAGAACGGTCTGGTAGCCTGGTTCCTGCAGCAAGGCCACCGTGCGGTCGCGTTCTTTGGGCCATTCCGCCTCCGTCACGCCGAAGGCGTTGTGCAGAATCAGGCAGAATTCGACCTTTTGGCGGTGGGCGCTCGCCAGGTACAGCTTGAGCGATTCGCTCATGGTGCTGGACTCCGGGTAGAGCAGGAACGCCCAATAATCAAGCCCGGCTTGGGCCGCATAGTCGATTTCCCGGTCCATGATCTCCTGCCGTCCGCCCTGGATGCGGACGGCATGTTCGGCAACCACTTCGGCGAACCAGGGCAGCCGGTCGTGGTACTTGGCGGGGCCAAGCGTCCGCTCCACCTGTTCGGTCACGCCGCCCCCCGTCCAGGCATCCCAGCGGATGGCGCCGACCTTGGCGCGGGGACTGGCCTCCTGGGCAAATGTCGATGCGCCAACCATAGCCAACACTCCAAGTAGTGTTCTCGGCATCGCGACGTCTCCGTGGATGGGCGGATGGATTATGTCCAGCCGAGTCATTGGCCTGGACGTTTCTCTGGAACTACTATAGCGAAGAGGGGAACAACCGAAAGACCCTTGCACATGTTCATCCGTTTGGCATCTTTGATCTTGGCTGTCGGCATGGTGGTTGAGGCGGCGGAGTGGCGGACGGCGGCGGATTTGACGGGGCTGTTTGCCGAGGAGGACTTGTGGTCCACGCGCCGGGAGGTTCCCTTCGCGGAGTTGGCGAACGGGGCGGAGACCGTGGCGGGGCAGGGGGTGCGCTGGAAAAACCATCCGCGGTTTCCGGCCATCCACACGACGACGGCGGTGGCGGCGGATTGGTCGGGGGCCGAGCATCTGGTCTGGAAGGTGCATTCGGCCAAGGCGACCAACCAGCGGCTGCTGGTGGGCGTGCTCTGCGACAATCCGGCCACCCACGGGCGGGATTTCCGGGTGGCGGCGCTGCGGGTGGACTGGGTTGGCTGGAAGGAGCTGGCCTTGCCGCTGGCGGAGTTCTCGACGCTCGGCGAACCGCTGGGCTGGGATCAGGCCTCGGGGTTGTATGTGTTCACGAAGGTCTACCACTGGCAGCCCCATCCGGAAACGGAACTGATTCTAGGCGACTTCCGGCTTGGTGCCGGAGCGGAACCGCGTGAGTTGGACCGGTTGCCCGTGCCGCCGCTGGTGGCGGGAATCGAGGTGTCGGGCACCGGTCCCGCCTTCGACGGGCATTGGCTCAACCACGCCGGCCCGGAAGTCGATGTTTCAGGCCCCCTCGAACTGCCTTTGACGTACGAGCCCTATTTTCTGACGGAACGGGCGAGCCGCCGCTATTTCCCGCGTTTCATGCCGGGACCGGTCAGTTTCGATCCGCAGGGACGCCCCTGGATTCTGGCGGCGGGGCACATGCTGCAAACCTGCGATGCGGCGGGACAATGGCGGACCACGGACTTGCTGCCGCTGGTCGCGGAGTACGTCCGCCGGGAACTGGGCTGGCCGCGCCTGCGCATCTGGAACAAGGGCCAGATGAACGAGGGAACCGTCCGCTTCGACGCGGCAGGGGACATGTACGTGCTGGTCGCCCTGTTCAATCCGGACGGGGACTGGCGGAGCCGGACCGGGCTCTTGCTGCACGGAAGAGACGGGGGCAAGAACTGGGACGTGCATCGTCTGCCCTACTACATGGCCCGCTTCGAGAAGCTGGTGGGGCACAATGCCGACGCTTTGCAGCGCCCGCCAGTGCTGCTTCTCACCCGCTACCACGCGCCGAACGAGTCCTATCTGCTGCTGCCGGAAAAACAGGCGGACGGTTCGCTGAACCTTCCCGACATGGTGCAGATCGGCGGGGATGACACCATTGGCTTCATGCCCCATTCCGGCGAGGCCAACCAGGCCCTGAGCGTGGGCGACAGCGTCTACGTGGCCTACGGTCGTCTGGCGGTGCTGCCGGGGAACGCCAAGGAGGACGGGGTGCCCAACTACATCGTCCGCTACGACCGCATCACCCGTGCGCTTTCCGAGCCGGTGTTTCTGGGTTTCGGCGGGAGGAACGCGCTGGACAACCACAACTGGCCGACTCTCGCGGTGGACAGCAGGGGCGTGCTTCACGCCATCGTCAACGGCCACCACGATCCGTTCCGTTATACGCATGGTCTCGAACCGGGGCGCATGGACCAGTGGAGCGAGCCGGTCCAGGAGTCCGCCGGCACCAGCTACGCGGGGCTGGTCACGGGGCCGGACGACACCCTGTACAGCGTGACCCGCTGTTCCGATCCGGGCTACTACTTCCGCCTGACCCTGCACCGCAAACGTCCGGGGCAGGCGTGGGAGCAGCGGCATCTGGTCATGCCTTTCAAACCATACTACCACGTGTGGTACCACAAGCTCAGCATCGAGCCGGGGACGGGGCGGCTGTTCCTGTTCTACGTTGCCCAGGCCGGCCAGATGTGCCTGTTCCGGGACGAACTGGAGGCGTTTGTCTACCAGCGTCCCGACCTGGCGGCGGCGATGCTGGGACATGAGGCGGAACCCAAGTTCCCGCTGGGCACCTACCGCACGGCGGGGCGGAAGTACGCCTTCTATTCGGTTCCCGGCGGCGAGCCCGGCATTTTGGTCAGCGCCGACGGCGGCGAGACCTGGCATCTGGCCACGACGGCGGATTTCCGGCCGCGCTAGGACCGGGTCTTCAGCATGGGCACGGTGGCCAGCAGGAAGGCCAGCGAGACGATGGCCAGGAGGCCGGCTCCGGTATAGAGGGCGGGGAAGCCGTAATGCTGGGCGACGTAGCCGCCGAGGACGCTGCCCACGATTCCCCCGCCGCCGGTGGTGATGGCCGCGAAGGTGGTCTGGGCGGTCCCCTGGAGTTCGCGCGGCACGCAGCGGCTCACATAGGTGACGCTGGCGGTGTGGAAGGCCCCGAAGGTCAGGGAATGAAGCAGTTGCAGGGGGATGAGCATCCAGACCTGGGTGGCGGCGGCGAACCCGATCAGGCGCACGGCGATACCCCCCAGCCCCAGGGCGAAGAAGTTGCGCGCCCCGATGCGGTCGATGATCCGGCGGCTGAAGAAGATCACCGGCATTTCGCTGAGCGGACCGATGATCCAGAGCAGGCCAGGGCTATTGAAGCCGAAACGGTCGGCGAGAAACAGGGTGAAAAAACTGTAGTACGCCATCATGGCGAGCCGTCCCAGAAAGGCGGCGAAGGTGAAGCAGAGGAAGGAGCGGGAGAGCAAGTCCCGAAGATGGGGAGCGGGGCCGGCCGGCTTTCCTGGATCATGGCCGGTTTTCTTTTCCGAGGGACCTGATTCGGGCAGGATGAACAGCACACTGGCCAGGTGGACGAGGCTGGCCGCGACCAAGGCCGCCAGAATCATCCGGCTCGATCCGGCCCGCGAAATGCCCACGATTTCGAGGATCAGCACGCCGGAGATGAATCCGGTCGAGCCGCCGATGCGGATGCGTCCGTAGTCGCCGGGCCGATCATGCAGATAGCGGAAGGTGATGCCGTCGGTGAGGGGAATGACTGACCGGTAGAACAAGCCGAACAGCACGGCGATGGGCACCGCGACCCAGAGGGCATTGGTCAGGCCGAAGAGGAGAAAGCTCGGGGCCGTTCCCAGCACCGCCAGCCCGAGGACCAGCCTGGGGCGGCCGGTGCGGTCCACCAGATAGCCCCAGACCGGCGGCGCCAGCACCGCCATGCACTCGAAAAACCCCAGAATCACGCCCACTTCGGTTTTGTCGAACCCGCGCAGCACCAGGAGCTTTTGCAGATATGGCGTGCAGACGGAAAAGGGCAGATAGAGCGCGACGAAGACCAGGAAGAAGCGCAGTCCATCCCAGCCCTCGAAACGGTGTTTGGCAGCAGACATGGGGCGTTGTTCTTTCCGGTTCGGACGAGTTAGCGTCCGGACAGCCGATCCTGGACGAGAACGGCGGCGAGACGGACGCAGTCCTGGCAGCTCAGCCGTCGCAGGCTGCGGACTTCCCGGCAGGTCACGGCACCGGCCTGGCGGTGGAATTCCTCCTGCATGGCCTGCCGCTCCTCCGCCGTGGCGAGCAGTTCCAGGGCGGAATGGAGCGCGCCGCAGCGTCCCTCGGGCGCCCGTCCGCCGCCATGTGCGGCGGCGGCCCCGATCCGCTCCTCGGGAATGGCGAAAACGTGCTGGAATCCGCGCAGAACGGCTTGCGCGCAATTGGTGCCGCGCTGGGCGTAGGCATCGAGAACGGCGGAGACGTGCATGGGAACCTTTGCGAAATGTAAGGGACGAAAAGGCGGAAAAGTATCGCCAAGTCGGCCGGGTTCAACTGGAACCTTCCGGATACCTGGGCGAGCCAAGGGTTTTCGAGCTATATTCCAGCCACCCTGAACGATTGTGGTTTTCGGAATCTTTGGCGCATGATTCAAAAGTGTCCCCACTGCAAGACCGACGTGATTTTCAGCCGGAACATCTGTCCCGCCTGCGGGCATCCCTCGCGGGACGAGGAGCGGGGCGAAGCCACCTATCTCGGCGAGGCCAAGACGGACGGGCGGCCGGTCTACAATCAGGTGATGGAAACGCAGATGACGGCCCGCCAGCGGAACGGGCGGATCGTGACGGGCCTGATTTGCGGGGCCATTCCCGCGCCCCTGCTCGCCTACAGCGCGGTCAGTCTGTTCTGGCTGAGGCCGGACTGGCTGGTGCTTCTGGGCACCATGTACGCCGCCTGGCTGGCCTATCATCTCTGGTACGGTCGCCCGTGGGCGCGCTGGCTGGGGGCGGGCAGCACGCTGCTGGCCGGTTGCGCCGGGTTGTTCGAGGCGGTGGTGGTGCTGCGCAGCGAGGTGGCCATGAACGCGGTCCAAATCATGGCCTATGTGGTCTTCTCCCTGGTTTACCTCTGGTGCGCCGGACAACTGGCCCGGTCGCCGGACGTGAAGGAGTTTCTCGTCTACCAGTTCAAGCACACGCCGGATTTCTAGCATGGTCAGCGAGCGTTTGGCGCGACAGGTGGAGTTTCTGCTCGAAGTGGACCGCCTGAAGGGGGTGTTCCGCCAGTCCTATGTGCTCGGGGGCGAGCGCAAGGAGAACTCGGCGGAGCATAGCTGGCATGTGGCGCTGATGGCCGTGGTGCTGGCCGAGCATGCGCCGCCGGGGACGGACTGGGCGCGGGTGGTGCGCCTGCTGCTGGTCCACGATCTGGTCGAGATCGACGCGGGCGACGCCTATTTCTACGATCCGGCGGCCAACGCCGCCAAGGACGAGCGCGAGCGGCTTGCCGCCGACCGGATTTTCGGTCTGCTGCCCGCCGATCAGGCGCTGGAGTTGCGCGCCGCCTGGGAGGAATTCGAGGCCGGGGAGACCCCCGAGGCCCGGTTCGCCAAGGGGATGGACCGGCTGATGCCCCTGCTGCACAACCATCACACCCGGGGCCGGAGCTGGCTGGAGCACGGCATCCGCCGGGAACAGGTGGGCCAGCGCCTGCTGCCCGACCTGGAGAAGGCCAGTCCCGCCTTCCGGGAACTGGCGCAGACCCTCATCGACGACGCCGTCCGCCAAGGCTGGCTGGCGGAATAAACCCACAATCTGGCGGGAGTGAATATGGCAACCACCGATGGAAACACAGCCTCGGGACCTTCGGCGGAGTATCAGCCGACGCTCACCCAGAAGGAGCTGGGCGGGCGGATTTCGCTGTTGGGGATCAAGAAGGCGAACACGCGGCTGTGGCAGTTGCTGATTCTCGGGGTGCTGGCCGGCATTTACATCGGGCTTGGCGGGCATGTGTTTCTGGTGGCGTTGAGCCAGGGGGCCGGGCCGATTGTCGGCGGCACCGTGTTCAGCGTGGGCTTGGTGCTGGTGGTGGTGGCGGGGGCGGAACTGTTCACGGGCAACATCATTCTGGTGGTGGGGACGATGACCGGCCTGATCTCCCTGCGCAAGACCCTGCGCAACTGGGGGGCCGTGTATGTGGGGAATTTCGTGGGTGCCTATGGCTTGGCCGCGCTGGTGTGGGGGAGCGGTCTGCCGGGCTCCCAAGGAACGCTGAACAGTCTGGGCCGGTTGGCAGTCCAGGTGGCGCAGGCCAAGGTGGCGATGCCCTTCGGCGAGGCCTTCTGCCGGGGGATTCTGTGCAATATCCTGGTCATCCTGGCCATCATCATGGCGACCATGTCCAAGGACATCATCTCCAAGATCGCCTGCTGCGTCTTCCCGATCATGACCTTCGTGGCCTGCGGTTTCGAGCATTGCGTGGCCAACATGTACCTGATTCCCCTCGGCATGCTGGCGGAGGCCAGACCGCTGGGCCAGCAGCTCGCCATGTTCGACAACCTGATTCCGGTCACTCTCGGCAACTGCGTGGGCGGCATCTTCATCCTCGCCATCCATCCCAACCGCATCCGCCAACTGGTCTACCTCTGGCGGCAGCGGCGTGAGGCGTCCTCCCGGAAATGAAAACGCCCCGCCGGATGGGCGGGGCATCGGGAACAGGTTGACAATCCGGGCTACGGATTGGTCATGTTGGCGCCGGCATTGCGCCAGGCCGTCTTGGTGGGATGCATGCGGTCGGGCTGGGTCCAGAAATTCAGTTTTTTCATGGACTCGACGTGACCGTCGCAGAAAACCAGATTGATCTGGTTGTTGTGGCGTTCGACCATGCGCGGCCAGTCGGAATGGTCGTCCCACCAGGAGGAATTGCCGTCGCCCGCCAGAATCCGGTAGCTGGCCTGGCTGATGCCGGTGATGGTGCCGGGACTCCAGTCGCCAAGAAAGCGGTTGAAGCCGTAATCGCTCCACACGCTGTTGCTGGTGCTCGACGGACAGACGAACACCTTCACATCCTTCACGTAGTCGTAGATGTGCCAGAACCACGGCCGATGGGGCGAGGTGATGGATGCACCGTTGACATTGTTGAAGTGGTAGGTGAGATTGAGGGCCGTGTCGGAACTCCAGGTGTTGCGGGGATAGCGGTCGTTGTTGTCGTTGGCATACATCAGACTGCCCAGGCCGACCTGTTTGAGGTTGGCCGCGCAACTGATCTGCCGAGCCTTCTCCCGCGCCTGCTGGAGTGCTGGCAGCAGCATCGAAGCCAGGATGGCGATGATCGCGATCACCACCAGCAACTCGATTAGGGTGAAGAACTTCAACCTTTTGAAATTCCGGTCCATGTTTCTGTCCTTTCGTTGCCAAATCGAAACGAGCAAAACCAAGGGGATTGACTAATTCAGAGTAACCCATCGCCAAGAGGAATGCAACACCACCGGCGTGTATTTTTCCGAACAACCGCCTATCGAACTGGTTACAGCGGCGGGTCGGTGTAGCTGGTGCCGCTGACGCGCCAGACGGTGCGGCTAGGATGCATGCGCTGGGGCTGGTGCATGAAATTCTGCCGACGCATGGATTCCGCGTGACCGTCGGCAAAGGCGAGGTTCATCTGCGCGTTGTGGCGTTCGAGCATGCGTCCCCAGTCGGAATAGTCGTCCCAGAAGCAGTAGTTGCCGTCGCCGGCGATGAAGCGGAAGCTGGGTTGGGTCAGGCCGCTGATGGTGTTTGGGGTGTAGCTCGAGTTGTTCTGGTCGTTGCCCAGATAGCGGTTGTAGCCGTAGTTGCTTTCGAGGCTGACGGCGGTGCTGGAGGGGCAGACGAAGATTTTCGAGTCGTTGACGTAGTTGTAGATGTGCCAATACCAGGGGCGGTGGCGGGAGACGATCGAGGTGCCGTCAATGTTCTTGAAGTGGTAGGTGAAGGTGGGAACGGTGTCGCCGCTCCACTGGTTGAGGGGCCAGCGGTCGTTGTTGTCGTTGGCGTACATGATGCTGCCAAGGCCGATCTGCTTGAGGTTGCTGGTGCAACTGATCTGCCGGGCCTTCTCCCGCGCCTGCTGGAGGGCGGGCAGCAGCATCGAGGCTAGAATGGCGATGATCGCGATTACCACCAGCAGCTCGATCAGGGTGAAGGATGCAACTCTGCGGATTTGGTTCATCTGTCTGGTCTTCCTTGGTTCTGATTTGTTCAAGAAAAAACGGAACAAGATTGAAGGGGCCGACGATAACCCCATTCTCGCGGTGTGCAAACGCCGGGCGGGAAATCGCGGCTAGTTCCGGCAGGCGACGCCCTCGGGAGTCAGGTCGTAGCGGGCACCGCCGAGCAGCAGGACCGCCAGCCCGTCGCCCTTCATGGCCGCGCAGTTCACGCCATGATAGCCCGACAGGTAAATCCGGTCGGCGCCAAGTTCCGCCACCTCGACGCCGTCCACCAAGTCGGTCCGGACAGGGCAGGGGGGCAGGGCGGGAGCGGACGGGCGGAGCAGCACGCCGAGAGACAACCGGTTGGGCAGGCCGGAGGGACTGAACCGGAGGTGGTATTGCGGATGCCATTGGCTGGCGCGGACCGACTGGCGCGGCGGCGGCTCCCACCCCTCGGCGAGGGTGAAGAAGCCGACCCGGTGGAAGAGGACAAAGCCGTCGAGCCGGGCGTCGAGCCGGGCGCAGGAGAAGCTGCGGGCGTCCTCGTCGACCGTGAATCTCGCCCAGGAATGGAGGTTCCACTGAGGCGTGGAGACGATGCCCGGCTTGGCCGCGAACTCGTCCACCAGGAGGAAACAGCGATGGTCCTTGAGGTAGAGGAAATGGCGGCGGCAGCGGTCGGCCCGGTCGGCATAGGCGGCATCCGCCGTGCCGCGCACATAGGCGAGCCGGTCGTCCTCGAAGACCGCTTCCAGCGCCCCAGTCGAGAGAGGGGAACGCATGATCTGCCCGGCGTCGGAGAGGGTCAGGCAGTTGTGGCTCTTGGTGTGCCAGACCCAGTTGGCGTGATGGGGGGAGGCGTAGCCGTCGTAATAGCCGCTGGGCATGGCGAGGACCGTGCCGCCCGCATGGAGGATAAAGTCGTTCTGGTTGGCGTGGGCATGGCTGATGGAGCCGAACGGGCTGGAGCGCACGATCATGGCGATGTCCTGCGCCGCCTCCGCCGGATTCGTGCGGAAGGCACCCCAGCCCGCCGTCGGGAACACCCGCAGGGTTGGCACCGGAGCAGTGGCGGGGGTGGCGGCATCCGAACGGGGGAAGAGAATGGGCATGGGATTCATCGGAATGAAGCCCACATCCTCGCGCGGGGGACAAGCTGCGGCCTCGGTCCGCATCTGGCGCACGTAATCGGCGAATTCCCCGGTTCCCGTCTCGGCACCGATGCGCTCGACCAGCTCGGCGTTGGCGATCCAGGTGCTGGCCCAGCGTTCGGTATGGTCCCCGAATCCGATCCATTCGGCATAGGAGGGAAAGCATGCCTGCCGCCAGCGGGCGTGGCCCCGCCAGAAGGGCCGTTGGAACAGATCAATGCCCGCCCCGTGCTTGAGGGCCGTCGCGAACATGGTCATGATCTCGACGTAGGCCAGACCATAGGACGGCCCCTCGGCCCAGGCCCCGTCGTCGCCGGCCCAGACCGGCCAGATGCCGCAGAGGACGGGCCGCAGCCATTCCAGCCAGGTCGCCGCCTCCGGAATATGCTCGTGGAAGGCGAGGGCGGTCATGGCGAGGAAGACGATCTCGCGGCCGGCGTGGGAGTCGAAACGGGTCACCCCGTAGCAGCCCCGGTCGTGCATGTGCTCGAAGGTGATCTGGCCCCGCCGCCGGTACTGGTTTAGAACGAGTTCCCGTTCCGCCTCGGTGAACTCGTCGAAAATCCAGTCGCAGGTGGTCGGCCCGTGCCAGATGACGGACATGTGGGGTTCGTCGTTGTGGGCCAGATGGGTCGAGCCGTCGGGATTCCAGCGGCAGATCGAGGCCATGCGCTCGCAGGCGGCGCGGGCGTAGCGGCGGTCGCCGCTGAGGACATAGGCGAGGGCGAGGGTCTGGGAATTGGCCACGAAGGCGCGGGAGTCCCACATGGCCTTGCCGAAGGCCTTGATGTAGGCGTTGTAGTCGAGCTGGCGGTCCGGCAGATAGGGCGGTTCCTCGATTTCGCGGCTCTCCAGGAGCAATTGCTCCGCCACGGGTTTGACCTCGGCCCAGGAAGCGGCGTATTCGCCCGCCAGGGAGGCCCGGATGTGGGCCTGACGCTCGCCGGAAAGGTATAGGCGCGGGTGGCCCGGGCCGATCCGTTCGAGCCATTCGCCCACGGGTGGAACCGGCAATTCGACCGTGTCCGCTGGCACGGTGAAGGAGAAGGTTTCCCCCTCGACACCCTGTCCCTGCCAGCGCCAGACGTAGTCTCCCGGCGGCAGCGCTTCGGTCGGCAGGAAGACCGGATCGCGGAGATTTTCCGCCTCGACGACGGGCTGGGCGAAGGAGTCGTCCCGCGCCACCTGCAACCGGAATGGCCCCTGCTCAAGCTGCGCTTTCCAGGCGAAGACCGGCGGATTCGTGCGGATTGCCGCCTGGTTGCGGGGCTGGCGGGGATCGATATGGGAGTGCGGATGGCGAGATTCGTGCATGAATTCACTCCGGGGACGGTCAGGAAATGTCCAGGGATTGGCAGACGGTTTCGTGGATGCGCCGTCGCCAGGGGAAGAACCGGCTCGCCTTGTCCTGGCGCTGGGGGTGGACGGCGTTGGTGAGCAGAATCACAAAGCGGTCTTGGTCGGGATCAATCCAGAGCGAGGTGCCGGTGAACCCGGTGTGCCCGTAGGCATGGGGCCCCAGCAAACGCCCGCCGGAGCAGTTTTCCCCGACTCCGTCCCAGCCCAGGCAGCGGCTGGAACCGGGGACGATTTCCGCCGGACGGTTGAAACGGGCCAGGGTGTCGGGAACGAATACGGATTCCCCGCCGCGGAGCAGGCAGACGGCCAGCCGGGCTAGGTCCGCCGCCGGTGCGAAGAGTCCGGCGTGGCCCGCCACGCCCCCGAGCCAGGCGGCGTTCTCGTCGTGGACCGCGCCTTGGCGGGGAATGCCGTCCGCGCCGCATTCGGTGGGCACGCAGCGGGTAAACAGATCGGCAGAGGGACAAAACCGGGTTTCCGCCATCCCTAGGGGGGCGCAGACTTCCGCCTGGACCAGTTTGTCCAAGGCAAGCCCGGTCACGTCGGCGAGCAGATAGCCCAGGACCATCATGCCGATGTCCGAGTAGAGGGTCTGCTGGCCGGGCAGAGTTGCCAGGGGCGTCGCCAGCACCCGCGCCCGCTGTTCGGCGGGGGAACCGGCCGGTTCCCGGTGGAAGGGGACATAGGCGGGCAGGCCGGAGGCATGGGCGAGCAGATGGGCAACCGTCACGCCGGGGGCCGCGAAGTCCGGCATCAGCTCCGCCACGGGGGCGGCGAGATCGAGTTGTCCCCGACCATGCAGGCGCATGGCGGCGGTGGTGGTGCCGACCACCTTGGTCAGCGAGGCGAGGTCGAAGAGGTCGGCGGCCCGCGTCTCCCGCTGCCGCTCGTAGGTGTGCCAGCCCGCCACGACGGTGGCCAGAACCCCTTTCCCGGAGCCGACGCAGAGGACGGCACCGGGAAAGGCCTGTTCGGCGATGGCTTGGCGGAGCATATCTCGCCAGGCGGGCTCGATCTCCACGTTGCGTTTCACGGGCGCTGCCTCCCGGACACCGAGCCGCCGGACGTTGACCTAGAGCTTGAAGAGCTGCTTGGGGCGTTCGTAGGCGAGGGTGCGCACGAGGCGTTCGGCCAGGGGCAGGGGCATCTGGCCCCTTTCGACCATCTCGCCGACCACGTCGGCCAGCACCCGCCGGAACATCTCGTGGCGGGAAGCGTAGGAGGGAACCTTGCGGGAGTCGGAGACCATCCCGGCCATGTTCATCAGCACATCCACGCTGCCCACGTATTCGAGCTGGCGCTTCATGCCGATGGGCGAGTCGTTCAGCCACCAGGCCAGACCGAGATTCACCCGGGCACCAAAGGCGCGGGTGAGCTGGGCCAGGGTGCCGGTGTGGACGGGGTTCAGGTTGTAGAGCACGATGTCGAGCCGGTCGTCGAACCGGTTGAGCAGGTCGCGCAGGGGGGTGACGATGTCGGTCATGTGGTCGGAAATGTCGCCGCCGGTGTCCGGCCCGATCTCGTCGAACAGCGAATCGCGCACATCGCGCACCGCGCCGATGTGAAGCTGGAAGACCCAGCCCTTGTCGGCGTCCATCTCCGCCACTTCGTTGAGCAGGTAGGACATGAAGAGAACGGCTTCATCATCCTCGAGTTCGTGTCCGGCGTAGGCCTTGCGGAAGATTTCGTCGGCGTCCTCCTCCTCGACATCGAAGGCGAAGGGGACTTCGACGCCGTGGTCGCTGGCCACGCAGCCGTTTTCGGCGAAGTAGTCATGGCGCTGCTGCAGGGCGGCGACCAGATCGAGGACCGACTCGAAGGTGGTGCCGACGCAGGCTTCGAGCTTGCCAATGTACTCGCGCCAGTCGGGCTTGAAGATGTTCATCGCCTTGTCCGGGCGGAAGGTCGGGAGCACCCGGACGGGGCATTTGGCCTCGGCCAGCTTGCGGTGGTATTCGAGGGAGTCCACCGGGTCGTCGGTCGAGCACATCACTTCGACATTCATGGCCTGTAGCATTTGCTGCTGGCGCATCTCGGGTCGGGCGAGGGCGGCCTTGGCCTTGTCCCAGATGAGCTTGCCGTTCTCGGCGCAGATCAGCTCGTCGATGCCGAGCAGACGCTTGAGATCGAGATGGACCCACTCGTAGGTGGGATTGCCGACCAACTCGTCGAACACCTCGGCCAGGGCCAGCCATTTCTCCTCGTTGGTGCGGTCCTTGCCGGTCAGGAACTCTTCCGTGACGCCGCGTTTGCGCAGGCATTCCCAGACATAGTGGTCGGTGGCGGCCTCGGCCTGCCAGATGTCGCTGAAGTTGCCGTTTTCCCAGATCGCCTTCACGTCGGCGTGGTTGTGGGCGTCGATGATGGGCAGGTCCTTGATGCTCGCGAAGAGCGCCAGGCCGGTCTGATTGCCGATAAGGTAGTTGGGGCCGAGGAATTCCATGATCTTGGTCCTTTTTCGGGGAGGAATGAAGAGGCGTCGCTCGCAGGCAAATAAAGCCAGCCTTGCGGGAAAATCAACGGGGCGCGCGGAGCGGTCGCCGCCTTTTGCGCTTCGGCCCGCCGAGACTAAGGTATAGGGTTGCCGCCCGAAATCGGCGATGCACTACGAAACGGAGTTTTCTTTCATCATGCAAGCTGCCCAGCTTACCGCTCTGCGTCAGATGGCCCTGCGCGAGGTTCCCGAACCCGAAATCCGGCGTCCGGACGACGTGCTGCTGGCCATGCGGGCCGTCGGCGTCTGCGGTTCCGATGTCCACTACTACACCACCGGCCGCATCGGCAGCCAGGTGGTGAAGCATCCCTTCACCGTCGGCCACGAGGGCGCGGGCGTGGTGCTCGCGGTCGGTCCGGAGGTGACGCGGGTCAAGCCCGGCGACCGGGTCGCCATCGATCCCCCCGTTCCCTGCCATCAGTGCGACCAGTGCCTGGCCGGGCGCGAGCACACCTGCCGCAAACTCAAGTATTTGGGCTGCCCCGACCAGCTCGACGGCTGCCTCAGCGACCGGCTGGTGATGCCCGAGGAATGCTGTTTCCCGATTCCGGACCACATGAGCATGGCCGAGGCGGCTCTGATCGAGCCCCTTTCCATCGGCGTCTACGCGGTGAAGCAGTCCATCCCTATGCCGGGGGCCAAAGTGGGTATTTTCGGCATGGGGCCCATTGGCTTCAGCGTCATGCTGCCCGCCCTGGCCGAGGGTGCCGCCGCCGTCTACGCCGTCGACAAGATCGACGCGCGGCTCGCACTCGCCGCCGGCCACGGTGCCTGCTGGACCGGCAACCCCGACCAGGTGGACGTGGTGGCGGAAATCCAGGCCCGCGAGCCTCTGCTGCTCGATGTGGTCTTCGAGTGCTGCGGCCAGCAGGAGGCTCTGGACCAGGCCATGCGCCTGCTCAAGCCCGGCGGCAAGCTCATGCTCATCGGCATTCCCGAATTCGACCGCTACACCTTCCTGGCCGAAATCGGCCGCCGGAGCGAAATCTGCATCCAGAACGTGCGCCGCCAGAACGCCTGCGTCCAGCGGGCGCTGGATATGGTGGTCGAGGGCCGCGTGGACCCCGCCTTCATGGTGACGCACCGCTTCCCCCTGTCCCGCACCAAGGAGGCCTTCGATCTGGTGGACAGCTACGCCGACGGCGTGCTGAAAGCCATGATCGAGATCGGCGAGGAGCAATGAAAGTTTTGACCGAGAACCGCCGGGCCCGGCACGAGTACCATATCATCGAGGCGTTCGAGGCTGGTATCGTGCTCACCGGCACGGAAGTGAAGTCCTGCCGGGCGAAAAACATTTCGCTCGCCGAGGCCTATGCCCGCGTCAACGACGGCGAACTCTGGCTGGTCGGCAGCCACATCGCCCCCTACGAGCAGGGCAACCGCAACAACCACGAGCCCGTCCGCAACCGCAAGCTGCTCATGCACCGCCGGGAAATCCAGCGCCTCAAGCAGGCCCTCGAAGCCAAGGGGCTGACCATCGCGCCCCTCAAGGTCTACCTGGACAAGGGCCGCATCAAGGTGGAAATCGGGCTCTGCCAGGGCAAGAACGTGCGGGATAAGCGCCAGGACCTCAAAAAGCGCGAGGACGAGCGCGAAACCCGGCGCGCCGTCGCCTCCGCCACCCGCTCCCGCGCATGAACGTCAGCGACTTCGACTACCATCTCCCCGAGGAACTCATCGCCCAGCGTCCCGCCGCCCGGCGCGACCAGTCCCGCCTGCTGGTCATGGGCCGGGACACGGGCCGCTGCCAACTGCGGGGCTTCGCCGATTTCCCGGAATTCGTCCGCCCCGGCGACTGCCTGGTGCTGAACGACACCCGCGTCATCGCCGCCCGGCTGTTCGGACGGCGCGAGCCGAGCGGGGGGCGGGCCGAGGCCTTTCTCCTCGAAGAGCGCGGCCCCTCCCGCTGGCAGTGTCTCCTGCGCCCCGGTCGGCGGTTGAATCCCGGTGCCAGGGTCCGCCTGGACAACGAGGACCACACCTTCGTCGTCCGCGAACGCCGCGACGACGGCACCTTCGAGGTCGAATTCGACACGGACGACGTGCTGGCCCTGCTCGAACGGGCTGGCCGGGTGCCGCTGCCGCCCTACATCCAGCGCGAAGCCTCCGCCGAGGACCTGGAACGCTACCAGACGGTCTACGCGGAAAAACCCGGGGCCGTGGCCGCGCCCACCGCCGGGCTCCATTTCACCCCCGAAATCCTCGCCGCCGTCGCCGCGCAGGGCGTGCAGCTCGTCCGCATCACCCTCCATGTGGGACCGGGCACCTTCCAGCCGGTCAAGGCCGAGCGCATCGAGGACCACGTCATGCACGAGGAAGTGTATGAAATCAGTCCCGAGGCGGCGGCCACCATCAACGCCACCCGGCGCGGGGGAGGGCGCGTCTTCGCCGTCGGCACCACCTCCGTCCGCACCCTCGAAAGCTGCGTCGATCCCGCCACCCGCCAAGTCCGCGCCGAACGGGGCCGCACCCGCATCTTTCTCCATCCCCCCAAGAAACCCCTGGCGGTGGACGGCCTGCTGACCAATTTCCACCTTCCCCGTTCGACCCTGCTCATGCTGGTAAGCTGCTTCGCCACCCCCGAGCAGGTCATGAACGCCTACCGTCTAGCCGTCCAGGAGCGTCTCCGCTTCTACAGCTACGGCGACGCCATGCTCCTCCTCCCGGAAGCGTAGAACGAGCCGCGAA
Source organism: Victivallales bacterium Lenti_02 (assembly GCA_001603055.1). GTDB lineage: Bacteria > Verrucomicrobiota > Lentisphaeria > Oligosphaerales > Lenti-02 > Lenti-02. The sequence goes on along the minus strand of LVAZ01000131.1, from coordinate 10,560 downwards.
TGAACGCGAATTCACGCGAATGGAATAGGAATCCATTGGCGTTCATTGGCGTCCATTCGCGGTTGCCATGCTTCCTGCCGGAAGGGTAGGAGGAGCCGCGAATGAACGCGAATTTACGCGAATGGAAGAGTGGGGATTAGTATTCCATTAGCGTTCATTGGCGTCCATTCGCGGAAGCCTTAGGCGACTAGACCGGCTCGGTGACCATGAGGGTGACGCCGGTGGTCATGTCTTTGGTGGCTTCCTTGTAGGCCTTCATATGGGGGGCGACAAGGTGGGCCTTGAGGTGGTCGAGGCTTTCCCAGGCTTCGACGATGGTGACCACGTTGGGGCGGACGCCGCCCTGGGGGGGGAGGCCGGTGTCCACGTCCAGGGTGGGCTCGTAGCGGATGCAGCCGGCCTCGGCGAGGACAGCGGGCACGTTGGCCTTGAAGATTTTCAGGAAGGGCTCGACCTGGCCGGGCTTGACCTGGATGCTGGCGATGACGTTGATCATGGTAGGGTCCTCGTTTGGTTGCGGAAACAGGCCCGAAACCATAGTTTTGCCCCGGCGGAATGCCAGCCGGGGCCGATTGCGTTCGCGCCAAGGCGTGGCATGGTTTCAGGCAGAGTCCGTCGTTTCCCCAAGGAGATTCCCCATGCCCCGCCCCGCCCAGGACCGCCCGAACATCATCCTCATCAATTGCGACGATCTCGGCTACGGCGATCTCGGCTGCTACGGCTCGCCGGTGAACCGGACGCCCTATCTGGACCGCATGGCCGCCGAGGGGCTGCGCTTCACCGACTTCTACATGGCCTCCCCGGTCTGTTCGCCCTCGCGCGGGGCGATGATGACCGGCTGCTACCCGTCCCGGATCGGGTTCGACGACTTCGACGGGCGCTGGGTGCTTTTCCCCGGTCAGGAAGTGGGTCTGAACCCGAATGAGACTACTATCGCCACGCTGCTCAAGCGGCAGGGCTACGCCACCCAGATCGTGGGCAAGTGGCACTGCGGCGACCAACCTGCATTCCTGCCCACCCGGCATGGGTTCGACCACTACTACGGCATTCCCTTCAGCAACGACATGGGTCGGCAGGCGGGACGGCGGTCCAATTTCCCGCCGCTGCCTCTGGTCCGCGACGAGGAGGTGATCGAGGAGCAACCCGATCAGGCCGGGCTGACCGAGCGCTACGTCGAGGAGTCCGTCCGCTTCCTGCGCGAGCATCGCGACGAGCCGTTCTTTCTCTACCTCGCGCACATGTATGTGCACCTGCCCATCTATGTGCAGCCCCGTTTCGAGCGGGAATCGAGCAATGGCCGCTACGGGGCGGCGGTGGCCTGCGTCGACTGGGCGGCGGGGGTGCTGTTCCGGGAGCTGCAACGGCTGGGAATCGACGAAAACACCCTGGTGATCTTCACCTCCGACAACGGTTCGCGGGTGCGTGGGGAGGGCGGCAGCAACGCTCCCCTGCGGGGCACCAAAGGCACCACCTTCGACGGCGGGCAGCGGCTGCCCTGCATCATGCGCTGGCCCGGCCAGGTTCCTGCCGGGCGGGTCTGTCCGGAACTGGCCGCCTCCATCGATCTCCTGCCCACCCTGGCCCGGCTGGCGGGCACCGAAGCACCGCAGGACCGCATCGTCGACGGCTGCGATCTCCGGCCCCTGCTTTTCGGCGAACCCGGCGCGAAGTCCCCCCGGAACAGTTTCTTCTATTTCTTCCGCAGCCAGCTCGACGCCGTGCGCACGGACCGCTGGAAGCTCTTTGTTCGGCGGCAGGATGCCGAGGTCAAGGAACTCTACGACCTGCGCGCCGACGTCGGCGAAACGACCAATCTCTACGACCAGCATCCCGAGGTCGTGGCTGAACTCATGGCGTTGATCGAATCCTGTCGCCAGGACCTCGGCGACAGCGGCACGGGTGTAGTCGGCCAGAATTGCCGTCCCATTGGGCGCGTCGCAGACGCCAAGCCCCTCACCGAATTCGATCCCGAGCACCCCTACTACGCCGCCGAATATGATCTGGGCGAGGCGGGCTGACATGCTCTCCGCAGCCGCGCAACGCTGGTCGACGGTTCTCGCCATCCTGCTGGTGGCGCTGGCCGCGACCGGCTGGCGGGTGCGTGACCTTGATGCCCGCCCCATGCACCACGACGAGGCCAACCAGGCCGTGCGGGCGGGGTTGCTGCTGGACCAGGGCAGCTATGAGTACGATCCCCACGAACACCACGGGCCGACCCTCTACTACTTCACCCTGCCCATCGCCCGCCTCTCGGGACAAAGGCAGTTTGCGGAGACGACGGAAACCACCTACCGGCTGCTGCCGGTGGTGTTCGGTTTGCTCACCCTGCTGCTGACCCTTGGTCTGCGCCGGGAACTGGGCCACTTCGCCACGGTATGGGCGGTGGCATTCGCCGCCGTTTCTCCGGGTTTGGCCTTCTATTCCCGATTCTACATCCAGGAGACGCTGCTGGTCTGTTTCACCTTCGGGCTGCTGGTGGCGGGGCGGCGCTACTGGCGCACCCGCCACCTGCACTGGGCGATTCTGGCCGGGGTTGCCGTCGGACTGATGCACACCACCAAGGAAACCTGCGTCCTCGCCTGGGGAGCGATGGGCTTGGCCGCCCTCATCCAGATTCGCACCCCTGAGCGCCTGCGGCGGGTCTGCCGCCGTCTTTCCTGGCGGCATGCGCTCGTCTTCGCGGCGACGGCGACGGCGGTGTCCGTGGTGCTGTTTTCCTCGTTTTTCCGGCATGGGCGGGGACCGCTGGACTCGATTCTGACCTATGCGGTCTACCTGGGACGCGCGGGGAGCGAAGGACGACACATCCAGCCCTCGTTCTGGTATTATCTCCGGCTCATGGCCTGGCAGCGGCAGGGGGGAATCCTGTTCCGGCCCGAACTGGCGATTCTGGTTTTGGCCGGCGTGGGTGCAGTTTCCGCCTTTCTCCGCCGGGACCGGAGCGCGGGATTCGCCCGGTTCCTCGCGCTCTATGTGGCGATTCTCACCGTCGGCTACTCCCTGATCTCCTACAAGACCCCCTGGTGCATTCTCACCTCGCTGCATGGGCTCACTCTGCTGGCCGGGCTGGGAATCGAGGGCATCCGGCGCCTGGGACGGCGGCGCTGGAGTGCCGGGCTGGCCCTGCTGCTCGGCGCAGGCGCGCTCTGGTTCACCTGGGGACAGTGCCGCCTCGTCAACGGCCGCTTCCGGGCGGACGAGCGCAATCCCTACGTCTATGTCCATACGGTTCCCGATTTCCTCAAACTGGTCCAGCGCATCGAGGATATCGCCGCCGTGGCGGAGCAGGGCAGGGGGGTGTTCCTCCCCGTCGTCACCCCGGTCGAGGACGCCTGGCCGCTGCCCTGGTACCTCCGCCGCTATCCGCAGGTGGGCTACTGGCTGCATCCCGCCGACCTTCCCGAGTTCCCCGAGCCGCCGCCCCTGCTCGTTGCCACTCCCGAATTCGAGGACGATATTCGCAACATCCTGGGCGAAGGCTATATGAGCGAATACTACGGATTGCGCCCGGAGCAGGGGGTTCTGCTCGCCCTGTATATCCGGCTGGACCTTTGGGAACGTTTTCTGGAAACCCGCACCACCAAGTAGAGGGAATCCCCATGAAACTCCGCTTCGTCCTCCTGGCCGGATTGCTCGGTTTTTCGGCGAGTCAGGCGCAACCCGCCATCGAGGACGGCTACATCCGTCCCGTGGGGGGAACCTTCTCCCAGGTCCCGGAGGGGCAGGAAACCCGTCTGCGCGGCCGCCAGACCGTGCAGATCGGCGTGGGCGCGGGGGAAACCCTGACCTTCTCGGTCCGCTGCCACAAGGTCGGACGCTACGACAATCCCGCCGAATGGACCCTGGCCGACGCGGCCGGCACGGTGCTGCAAAGCGGGGTGGTGCCGATGGGGGAAGCGGCGGACATCTCCCTGGCCGACGCCAAGCCCGGGGTCTATGCGCTGACCGTCGACGCGAAGCTCAACGCCTACTCGGTGCGCAGCCCCCTGCGCAATCTCTCCTACACCGCCAGCGAGTCCTTCCCGCTCAAGATCATCTACCAGGTGCCCCGGCTTCACTTCTGGGTTCCCGTCGGGGCCAGGGAAATCCGGGCCACGGTGCGCGGCCAGGGCGTCGAACAGGCCGCTTTCACCATTCGCGCGGCGGATGGTCGGATTCTGGCCGCCGGCAATTCCCAGGAACAGGAGGGCAAGATTGCGCTGGAGGTTCCGTCCGAAGCCGCAGGTCAAGCCTGGTCCATCGAACTGAGCGAACTGCCCGGATTCACCTTCGAGGACGCCAGCCTTGTCCTGGATGGCGACCTGGTCCCTGACGTGGCCGAAGACCCCGCCCGTCTGCTGCTGCCCATGCTCACCGCCTTTGCCCAGCCCGTCCCGGCTGGGGCCGAGTTCGGTTTACGGCTGAATGTCGCCGCCGGGGAACTGGCGGGGAAACGCCTCGAATTTCTCGTGCGCGAGGTCGGCGAAGGAACCATTCTCGCGGAGCGGACTCTAGACAATCCATCCGGACGCATTTCCACCGTGGTCGAGCGCGAGGGATTGATTCATGCCGAAATCGTCGGCCGACTGCTCGACGGGGAAAACCGGGAGGTTGCCAAGGCCTCGGCCAAACTGGCTGTCGCCCATGGGAAACGCTTCACGGAAATCGAGCATGTCGAAATCCATCCCGCCGCCGAGCCGAGCTGGGCCGACCTCCAGGCGGGGTATCAGGTCTTCCGCCGCGCCGAACCCGGCGACATCCGTCCCAACAGCCGCCCCCGCGAGGAGGAGTTGACCCACGAATGGACGGTCCGGGTCGCCCCCGGCGAGTTCGAAACGGTCTATTTCGCCCTCTATCCCCTGCGCGACTTGGCGGGTGCCAGCGTGCGCATTGGTTCCTTTGGCAACGGGACGGGCATCGCCGGGGAGTTGCGCACGGTGCGCTGCTGGCCCCAGCTCACCGACTGGAACTCCTCCACCTTCCATATCATCCCCGAACTGCTCGAACTGCGGGAGGCGACCGATCTCCGCCAAGGCCGCGCCCAGCAGTACGCCGTCATCGTGCAGGTGCCCGAAGACCTGCCCGCCGGGGTCTATTCGGCCCCGGTCGAGGTGCAGTCGGGGGACCAGCGTTCCCGGGCTCTGACCCTGACTGTCGAGGTGCTGCCCTACCGGCTCGAAACCCCGCCGGGAATCGTCTGGGGGCTGTATCCGGACTCCGCCCGGTGGGCGGCATTCGACGAGGCCCAGATCGCCGCCGAGCTGGCCGATTTCCGCCATCACGGCATGAATGCCCTGATGCTCTATCCTCTGGCCGTGGCCCAATGGACCTGGCAGGACGGGAAGATGGCGGCGGATTTCAGCCGCTTCCGCACCTATCTGCGTCTCTACCGGGAAGCCGGCCTGGGCGGACCCATGGTCATGTCCATCCAGAGCAGCGAGGGATTCATCACCCGTCTGACCGGCTTCCGCCGGGATCAGCACGAGGCCGAGTTCTGGGGCGCGTACCGGCAGATGCTCGCCCTGCTCAAGCAGGAGAGCGTGGCGGACCAGTGGCCGGAGTTCGCCCTCCATTCCGTGGACGAACCCCACAGCGGTCCCACCCTCGCCGAGGCCGTCCGCACCCTCGCCGTCATCAAGGAGGCGGGGTTCAAGACCTTCAACACCTGCTACGGCAAGGCGGTGCGCGAGGAACTGGACCCCTATCTCGACTATCGCTGCTACAACAACATCGGTTTCCTGTCCATGGAAACCCCCGAGGCGACCCGCCTCCTGCGCGAGGAAACCCTGGCCAGCCAGGATGTCTTCTGGTGGTACGGCACCGGTTGCTACACCAATCGAAAGCTCATCCAGGACGGCAACACCCTGGTGAACCGCTTCATGGGCGGTGTCCATTTCTGGCGCACCGGGGCCACCGGTTGCTGGAGCTGGACCTTCCTCCGCCCCAAGCGCGACCCCTACGACGATTTCGACGGCGTCGGCATGCGCGAAGGCAAGGACGCCTGCATGGCCTATCATACCCCCGACGGCAAGGCTCTGGTTCCCACCCTCCAATGGGAGGGGCTGCGCGAGGGCGTGGACGACTACCGCCATCTCCACACCCTGCATGCATTCATCCGACAGGGCCAGGCCAGCGGGCAGGCGAGGGTGGTCGAACTGGCCAAACAAGCCGAAACCAAGGCCGAAACGCTGGTCGAAAGCCTACCTTGGACCTGTCGGGGAGACGACCAAGTGGCCACCGCCGAGCTGGACCGGTTCCGCGCCCGGGTCATCGACCTGGCCCTGGAACTCCATCAGGCGCTCAACAACCCCTAGTCCGCCAGCGGCGGGGTGTTCGGCACAGCCAGGACCATGGCCTCGATCCGGCTGATCTCGGCCTGGACGATGTTCATGGCCAGGTTCCCGTCGTGGCTGTTCGGCTCGATGAAGTTACCTGTCGAGAAGTCGTTCCAGGTGAGGACGATATAGCGCCGCTTCTTGCCGTATCCTTCCCACAGGCTGCGGCGCAGGATATTCCCGTTCTCCCGCTGGAACTCCCGGCCGGACACCGTGCCGGACACCGGCCAGTGCCATTCGTCCTTGGGGATGACTTGGAACAGCAGGGCAGGGTGGGCCTCCCCGACCACATTGACGCCGGGACGCAGGTAAACCACCGGCCGGCCACCCTCCTGCACCGTCAGTTTGCTGGCCTGGATGCGGGCGGCAAGCAGGCGCCGGGCAAGAAGTTCCCGATTCATGGGGCTTTCCCCCGGCCCCACAAGCATGACCATTTTCGGACCGCCCTGCCGATCCGCCTCCGTCAGGAACTGAAACACCCGGTCCAGCACGGGCGCATCGTTGACTTGATCGGTCGTCAGGCAGACCAGAACCTCGTTAAAACCGACCTCCTGAAACCGCTTCAAATCCCTGGCCATGCGCTCATTGGTCCAGTTGGTGTAGTTCGGAACCGGGGCCGCCAGATGGCGCGGCAACGAGGCACCGTAAGGATGGTAAGCCACCGCGAATGTCGGCCGGTTCGCCGCCGTGAATCGAATCTCCGGCGGCGGCGGGGCAGGGGGGGAGGACAGCGTGCCGCAACCCCCGGAAAGAAGCATGGAAGAAAGCAGCAACGCATTGCAGATGAAACTATTGCGCATGGTTATCTCCAGGGTTTTCGGGGTTGGCTCGCGGAGTGAAATCCGCACAATCGTCCATCGGTTCGGTGGCTCGATTGTGCAGCAGGCAACGACTGAGGAAAGGATGCCGGAGGAAATGCCGACAATCCTTGCAGAACCGATTCTCCGTATCATTCTCCAGCGTCGGCAGGCGGGTCGGGGCTTCGCCCAGCAGACTCGCCAGCGCTCCCTGCTTGTCCTTTTTCGCCGTGTCGGTGCCGATGTTCTCGGGTTCTGGTATCTCGGCCCCGCAGAAGGCGCACACCAGACATTCGCGAACCACTGTCCAGCCGTCGAGAACCCGTTTCGTCTTGGCAACGGATTCGCGCCCGCAGCGGGTGCAAGAAAAGGATTCGCCAACAGTCGGCATGGGCCACACATTCGTAAGCGGTTCAGCAAAACCGTACGATAGCGAAACACGCCGAATTTGCGAATCAGCCCAATTCCACAACCCCGTGGGAGACAAGGCCAGGCGAGAGGAAAAAACCGCTCTCAACGCCCCCGAAACCACCCGCTTTTAGCGTCGCATAATATGTGTTAAGTATAACAGGAGGATGCGGAGCGGACGCGAAAAGAAGTAGTTAACATGCTATTTTGCATGATGATACGACTTCTAGCCGTGGCCCCTGTCAACAACCTGTGCGGAAACTATGGGGTTGTTGAACGGGTTTTCCCCGTTTGGAGTCCGTCGGGCCGCAGGCAGGCGGGGACAGTTGGCTCCGGCAACCGAATTTTTCGGGGTTGCGGAGAAAAACCGCCCGCCTGTCGCCTTCGTCGACAGGCGGGTGGAAAAGGTGGGAATCGTGCGACAAGCGGTATTACCGTCTGGCGGCAAGCCAGAGACTCAGGACATTGCGGATGGTGCGTTCCAGGTTTGCCGGGGCTTGGGCAAAAGCATCTTCGAGGGACATGGGACCGCCGCAAATGGGGAAAACCCCGGCAAAGACCTGTTCCAGACCCTTGGTGTCCCCGCGTAGACCGCCGGGCAGCAGAATCGTCGGAATTCCCTTTTCGGCAGCTAGTTCCGCAACGACAGCAGGCAGTTTTCCGAAGCTGGTGGAGGCGTCGCTGCAACCCTCCCCGGTGACGACCAGTTGGGCACCCTCCAGGGCTTGATTCAGGCCCACGGCGTCGGCGACGAGCCGGGCCCCCGAAACCAGTTTCGCGCCGCAGAACGCGCGCAATCCGGTGCCCAGCCCCCCGGCAGCACCGTCGCCCGGCTCCGCCACACTCGCCAGCATTCCCGTTTTCTTCCAAACGGTGGCCAGACGGGCCAGATTCGCCTCCAGAACCGGCAACATGGCGGGCGTGGCACCCTTCTGGGGCGCGAAGACCGCGACCGCCCCTTGGGGACCAAGCAAGGGATTGGTCACGTCGCAGGCGACCAGAATGGCGCAGTCGCGCAGCCGGGGGTGGATGGTATCCGAACCGATGGTGGCCAGCCGGGACAGGTGTTCCGCACCGGGCGGCAGGTCGTTTCCGGCGGCATCGCGCAGGCGGAAGCCGAGGGCCTGGGCCATGCCCGCGCCACCGTCGACGGTCGCGCTGCCACCAATCCCAAGGATGATCCGCCGGGCTCCCGCATTCAGCATGGCTGCAATCAGTTCTCCGGTTCCGAATGTGCTTGTTTTCAGTGGGTTGAGTTCGTCGCAACGAAGCAGTTCCAGGCCGCTGGCGGAAGCCATTTCGGCGACGGCGGTGCCGTCGGGAAGCAGAGCGAAGGCGGCTTGGACCGGTTGGCCGAGAGGGCCGGTGGCCGGGACATGCTGCAACGGCACCCCGGTGGCGGCGGCCACGCTTTCGGTCGTCCCCTCCCCGCCGTCGGCCATGGGCACGCTGAGAATGGTGGCCGCCGGCAGCACCTGCCGGATGCCCTTGGCCAGAGCCGCGCACACGGCGGGGCTGCGCATGTTGCCTTTGAACGAGTCCGGGGCGAGAACGATTTTCACCGGGGGCCTCCTGATAGTCGCACTGCCCTTGACTTTGCCCGTTCTCCCCGCATTTTCTACCCGGTTTCCTCTTTTCCGTTCAAACCAAGGACGATGAGGCAATGGAGAGCGCATTTCGGCAGGCGGTGGCGGACTCAGAGTTCGGAGTTCGGAGTTCGGAGTTCAGAGTTCAGAGTTCGGAGTTCGGAGTTCGGAGTTCGGAGTTCGGAGTTCGGAGTTCGGAGTTAAGAGTTAAGAGTTAAGAGTTAAGAGTTAAGAGTTAAGGCAATGGAGAGTGAATTTCGGCAGGCGGTGGCGGAGGGTTTGCTGCATGGTGTTGTGGCGGCGCTGGGGACGGCGGATTCCCTGCCCGTTCTGGTGGCGATGGGCGATGCGGCCGTTGCCCCGGAGCGGATTCCGATGCGTGCCGACGCCATCTTCGACCTGGCCAGCGTGACCAAAGCGGTGGCCACGGCTTCCGCCTGCGGCATCTGCATCGACGAGGGGCTCATCGATCCCGCCGCGCCGGCGACGGACTATCTGCCGGAACTCGGCACCTTCGGCGGCGTGCCGCCCCGGGTCCACCACCTGGCCACCCATAGCTCGGGATTCGACAACCGGAAATTCGACAAGCTCGACCCTGGGGCCATGCTGGCGGCCATGTTGACCACCCCCGCCCAATGGGCGCCGGGCGAACGCTTCGAGTATTCCTGCCGGAACTACGTGGTGCTGGGGTTGCTGGTCGAACGGGTGACGGGCGAAGGTCTGGGCGCATTCTGCCAGCGCCGCCTGTTCGGCCCGCTGGGCATGACGGATACGTCGTTCGGCCCGTTGCGCCAGGTCGGTGCGCGAGTGGTGCCGACCAGTGTGCCTCCGGGCATTATCTCCGACGAGCAGGCGCGGCATGCCAACCGCCCCATCGGCAACGCGGGCCTGTTTGCCACCGCCGAGAACCTCTGGCGGTTCTGCCGGATGATCCTGAACAACGGCTGGTGCGGCGACCGGCGGATTCTCGGGGAACGGGCGCTGGCCTGGCTGCTGCGGCCATGCAGTCCGCCGGGATTGGCCAACCGGAGCTTTGGCTGGGATATGCGCAGACAGGAGGAAACGCCCTGCCGCCCTGCCCTCGCCTCCCCGTCCGCCATCGGCCACAGCGGCTGGAGCGGTCAATCCGTCTGGATCGACCCCGAACAGGGGTTCTGCACGATAGTTCTGACCAATCGCTCCCACCGGCCGATAAAATCCGACAATTATCTCGCGTCCAAGAAGTTCCGTTCAAAGATAGCAGATTGGATGATCCGGAACAGGGGATGACCGCCCTGCCCTCACCGGACCCCGGCCAAATCCGCGACTGTGGCGTTGCGCCAGCCTGGCTGGCCGAGGAGATGGGCGAAGAACAGGGCGGCGGCAAAGGCGTCGTAGAGCGCATCGTGGGGTGCCAGGCCGGGGCACCAGACCTCACTATCTGGCGCAAGTAAGACGCCCTACGGCGGGCGGGGG
>LVAZ01000130.1 GCA_001603055.1 Victivallales bacterium Lenti_02 | reverse complement strand
CATCGCCGCCATCCCCAGCGTCAAGGCCCCCCGCCGCCTCCCCATCGTCCTCTCCGAAACCGAGGTCGCCCGCCTGCTCGAAGCCCCCGCCGCCTACTGGGGCCGCCAGGCCGGCGGCAGCGAGGAGGACGACCGGTTCCACGACTTCGCCGCCGCCCGCGACGCCGCCATCCTCGAAATCATCTACAGCGGCGGGCTGCGCATCTCCGAGGCCCTCGGCCTCGATCTCGCCGACATCGACTTCCTCGGCGCCAGCTTCCGGGTCCGCGGCAAAGGCAAGAAACAGCGACTCTGCCTGCTCGGGCGGCCCGCCGTCCGCAGCCTCCGCGACTATCTGGCCCAGCGCGAGCGCCTCGGCCTCGGTGGCCGCCGCCAGGACGGCCCTCTCTTCGTCAATTATCAGGGCGAACGTCTTGCCGCCCGTTCCGTCCAGCGTTTCTTCAAACACTATCTGGCCGAGGCCGACCTTCCGCCCGGCACCACCCCGCACAAACTCCGCCACTCCTTCGCCACCCACCTCCTGAACCACGGCGCCGACCTGCGCACGGTCCAGGAACTCCTCGGCCACGAAAGCCTCTCGACCACCCAGATCTACACCCACATCACCCAGGAACGCCTCCTCGCCGTCTACGAAAAGGCCCACCCCAGGGCCTGACCGAACGGGCCGCTCCAAGCGCCTGGTTTGCAGAGCGGTTCCGGAGATGCGCCCGGCCTCGGGCGCGGAGCCTTCTTCTTGTTCTCTTCCCCTGTTTTTTTCCCTTTCCGCCTGCATATTCCGTGCGTCACCCTTTTCGAGAGGTATTGCCATGAACCATCTGCTTCCCACCGGGTTCGGGCTGTTGCTGGCAACCATGGGCACGGTCATGGCCGCCGGGCCGGCGGAAACCCGCCAGTGGCGGATCGCGGAATTCACCTTCACGGCCCGGGATGTCCATGCCGGGGCCCCGCTCGGGGTGTGCTTCGGGGCGCGGTTCACGGGGCCGGACGGCAGCGTCTTCCACGTCCCCGGATTCTGGGACGGCGAGCAAACGTGGCGGGTCCGCTTCGCCCCCACCATGCCCGGCGCCTGGTCCTACACCACCGAGGCCAGCGAGGAGGAGTCGCGCCAGTTCGTCGAAGCCTATGTCGGCGAAACCATGCGCGGCAACGAACCCGCCCAGCGCGTGGACGTGCCCCTCGGCAACGCCGACGAGCTGCGCCTCGTCGTCCACGATGCCGGCGACGACACCCGCTACGACCACGCCGACTGGGCCGACGCCGAACTGGTGAAGGCCGACGGCACGGCGGTCTATCTGGACACCATCACCCCCGCCGCCGCCCGCCAGGGCCACGGCGAGCTGGCCTTCCGCACCAACATCCCCGGCCAGCCCCTGCGCATCGCCGACCGCACCTTCGAACGCGGCCTCGGCACCCATGCCCGCAGCGAAATCCGCTATCCCCTCGACGGCACCTACGCCCGTTTCCGGGCCTGGGTCGGGGTGGACGCCATGGTCAAGGAAAAGGGCACCGTCCGCTTCGAGGTGGTCCTCTCCCGGCGCAGCACCGAGCGGGCGGGCCGCCGCGATGCCGGGCTCCACGGCCAGACCGGCACCTTCGCCGCCCTTCCCGCCGACGGCGACAACCCCCTCCACCGCCACGGCGGCTTCCTCCGGGTCGCCCCCGACGGCCATTCCCTGACCTATGCCGACGGCACCCCCTTCTTCTGGCTCGGCGACACCTGGTGGCACTGCCCCTCCCATCTCGTCCCCATCGACGGCTCCACCAATCCGGCTATCCCCTCCGCCTACAAGGACATGGTCCAGGTTCGCCGAAGCCAGGGATTCACGATCGTCCACATGGCCTTTCTCGGCAAGCTCGACGGCATCAATCCCTACGAGGACGCCATGCGCGGCCCCAACCTCGATCCGGGCTACTGGCGCACCGTGGACCGCTACATGGACCATGCCAACGACAACGGCCTCATCCCGGTCATCGGCCTGGGCTGGGCCGGACGGCCCCTCAATCCCGACGACTGGCGCCTGCTCTGGCGGCATGTCGTCGCCCGCTACGGCGCCCACGCCGTCACCTGGCTGGTCTGCGGCGAATACAACATCCGCGGCCTCACCGACGAGAAGATCTCTGAAAACCTCGCCCTCGGCCAGTTCATCAAGGACACCGACCCCTACCGCCGGGCCATGTCCATCCATCCCTGGGCCTATTCCGTCGACCGGCGGCAGGCCTGGGACCAGCCCTGGTACGATTTCATCATGCTCCAGGGGGGCCACGGCGGCGTGCCCCCCGCCAGCCTCTACCTCGACGCCTACCACCGCCAACCCGCCAAGCCCGTCCTCGAAAGCGAATGCCAGTACGAGGGCATCCACGACTTCACCGACGCCAACGTCCGCGAAGTCGCCTACCGGGCCATCCAGGCCGGCTCCTTCGGCTACACCTACGGCTCCCAGGGGCTCTGGTACCCCACCCAGAACGAGCAGGACACGAGAACCGACAACTGGGGCAAGCCCCTGGTCTGGTGGGAGGCCCTCCGCCGCCCCGGTTCCGACCAGCTCGCCCATCTCCGGAAAATCTACGAGACCGTCGACTGGTGGCGGCTCCAGCCCCGACCCGACGCCATCGTCCCCGCCCCCCTGGTCTCCGGAACCTTCACCGTGGTCCACGACGGCATCGCCCAGTTCGCCGCCGCCACCGCCAGCAACGCCCACTGGTCGAAAATCGACGACAGCGACGCGCAGTGCATCGCCCTCCATCCCCGCGGGCGGGAGCGCACCGCTCTGGCCTATCCCCCCGTCGCCCTCCCCGCCGTCGGTCCCGGCGAGCGGCTCCTCCTCGTCTTCGCTGCCGGCATCAGCGCCAAAGCCAACCTCGCCGACCCCAAGCACCCCGCCGACGGGGTCCGCTTCGCCGTCGCCCTCGACGGCGCCGAACTCTGGACCGAGCACCGCCGGGACCAGGCCTGGACCTATCAGGCCATCGACCTGACCCCCCGGGCCGGAACCACCGTGCATCTCGAACTGGTGACCGGCACCGGGCCCGAGGGGAACATGAGCTGGGACCACGCCCTGTTCCGCTGGCCGCTGATCCTCAAAGTCGGCCAGGACAACCCCGCCCCCGGCCGGGACGCCTACCTCGCGCCCCCGCCCCGCCCGGTTCTGGCCAAGGC
>LVAZ01000129.1 GCA_001603055.1 Victivallales bacterium Lenti_02 | reverse complement strand
GCGGCAGGACTGGACGAGGGAGAGGAGGATGCCGGTGGCGTCGCCGCCGTTCTTGCTGCCGGCGAAGAGCCAGTTGCGGCGTCCGATGGCGAGGGGGCGGATGGCGCGCTCGCTCTCGCCGTTGTCGGGTTTGAGCCGGGGGTCCTCGAGGAAGGTGCGGACGGCGCCGCCCCGGTTGTGGAGGTAGGCGATGGCCTTGCCGAAGTCGGACCTGGGGAGGATGTCGCCGGCGCGGACGGCGGCGGCGGTGCGTTCGAGGATGGCGTCGATGACCGGCCCCACGCGCTCGCGGCGGACGGCGGCCACGACTTCGGGGGGCTTGCCGTCGAGCAGGCGCTCGTAGCGGTAGAGGTTGCGGATCAGGCGCAGGACCTCGTCGCGCAGTCCGGGCGGCCCGTCCAGGGCCTCGACGAACTTGCGGCGGATGTGCATCCAGCAGGCGCACTCGCGGACATCGTCGTTGAACAGGTCCTCGTAGCCCTTGTAGGCGTCGGCGTGGATGTAGCCCTTGAAGTTTCCGAGGAACTCGCGCGGTCTTCGCTTTTTCCGGTCGACGGTGAACTCGAAGACGCGCAGGGGCGGGCCGGTCCCCCCGCCGACGTAGACCCACATCCGCCCGGTGACGGTCTGGCCCCGGCCCTTCACCTGCAGGGCCACCGGGGTGTCGTCGGTGAAGATCGCGTCGCGGGAGAGGATTTCGGCCTTGAGGGCGCCATAGAGGGGGGAGAGGGCGTCGGCCGCCTGGAGGTAGAGGCGGCAGAGGGTCTGGCGGCCGATGTCGAGGTCCAGCCCGGCCAGGCGCTCGGCCTGGCGGTAGAGCGGCAGGTGCATGGCGCACTTGTCGAAGACGACCCCGGCCAGGAAGCTCTCGTCGTACTGGCCGCCGGGGACGGCGAAGTCGGGGGCCGGGGCCCGGACCACGCCCAGCAGCGGGGCGGACGGGGCGGCGTACTTGGGGTAGACGAAGCGCTTGACGTAGTAGCCGCCCGGACGGAAGGCCAGCTTCTCGACCACGTCCTCGCCGATGCGCCTCGAACTCGAGCTGCCCGGCGTCCCCGCCGCCGCCGGGAACCTTCTCCGAGCGCGGCCCGAAGAGCATCTTCTCCAGCAGCCGGACGCGGTGCCTCAGGCGCTCGTTCTCCGCCGCCAGCTCCGACACCGCGCGGTCCTTCTCCGCGAGCGCGTCGCGGAGCGCTTCCGGCGGGGTGGCAAGTGGTTGTCCGAGCGGCTGTTCCATGTCGGGTAATATAACCCCGGAACCCCCGGAATCCGACCTTTTTCCTACTCGGAAACGGGTTTTTCCAGCACAAATCTTGGCAGTTTCGCGAGCGGCACGATCCCCTCCAGAAGCATCGCCAGATCCCGCCTCGAAAGCTCCGCCCGGTCACCCGCCAGACGGGGCACCGCGAAGCGTCCCTTCTCGAGTCTCTTGTACCAGATCGCCAGCCCGTCGCCGTCCCAGTACAGCACCTTCGCGTGCGTCCGCGCCCGGTT
>LVAZ01000628.1 GCA_001603055.1 Victivallales bacterium Lenti_02 | reverse complement strand
CGGGCGGACGGACTACGCCTTCCGCCGGGGCAATCTGCGCTTCGTCGTCCTCGATGGCTCCTACTGGCGGGCGGCGGACGGCAGCGTCATGGACCGGTACGAGCAGGGGCAGTCGAAGACTATCGGCACCAAGCCCGGGCAAGTGGACTGGCTGCGGGAAACCCTTGCCGCCGACCACTTCACCCCCACCATCTTCGTCTGGCATTACCCCATGGTCAGCCGGGGCGGGGTGTCATCCTGCGGTTACAGGCTGCCCCGGTGGAGTTCGGGCCCCGAAGTGCTCGCGGTGCTCGAAGAGGCCCCGAATGTGAAGGCCATCCTCTGCGGGCACACCCACTGGAACGACGCCAGCACCACCCCGGCGGGACGGCTCCATCTGGTCAATCCCGCCTTCAGCGAATGGCCCAACGCCTACCGGGTGTTCCGCGTCTACGACGACCATCTCGAATGGGAATTGCGGCAGGTGGAAAACCGTGGATTCGTGCGCGAGAGTTTCGCCGTGCCCAAGGCGCTGTCCTGGATGATCTCGACCGCCGACGGGGACCTGGGGGGCGCATTCGCCTTGTAAACAAGAGGATTGGCCATGACTAGCCGAGAACGCATTCGTTCGATCATTTCCGGGGTTCCCGCCGACCGCTGCGGCTTGTGGCTGGGCAATCCCCATGGGGACAGTTGGCCCGCGCTCCATGCCTATTTCGGCACGCGCACGCAGGAGGAACTGCGACGCAAACTGGGCGATGATCTGCGCTGGATTTGCCCGCAGTTCTTCGCCGACGCCTACCGCGATCCGCGCGGTTTCGCCATGTTCGACGAGGGGTTGCGCAAGAAACGGCATGGTCAGGCCGGGCCGCTGGCCGATTGCGAAGACCCCGCCGAGCTGGAGGATTTCCCCTGGCCCAATCCCAACTACCTGCATTTCGACTCCTGTCTCGAAGCCCTGCGCCAGGCCGGGGACGTCTACCGCGCCAGCGGCTTCTGGACCTGCTTCTATCACAATGTGATGGACCTCTTCGGGATGGAGAACTACATGGTCAAGATGTACACCCATCCCGCCGTCGTGCAGGCCGTGACCGACAAGGTCTGCGGGTTCTACTTCGAGGCCAACGAGCGGTTTTTCGCCGCCGCCGGGGATTTGGTGGACGGCTTCTTCTTCGGCAACGATTTCGGCACCCAGACGGACCTGATCTGCGGCCCCGCCCAGTTCGACCAGTTCATCCTGCCCTGGTTTGTGCGCTTCACCGAGCAGGCCCACGCCCACGGGCACCAGGCCCTGCTCCACTCCTGCGGGGCCATCCACAAGGTGATCGAGCGCCTGATCGCGGCCAAGGTGGACTGCCTCCACCCGCTCCAGGCGCGCGCCGCCGACATGGACGCCGAAACCCTGGCCCGCGACTTCAAGGGCCGCATCGCCTTCATGGGGGGTGTCGATACCCAGTACCTGCTGGTCCACGGCACGCCCGAGGAGGTGAAGGCGGACGTGCGCCGGGTCAAGCAACTTCTGGGGCCCTGCCTGGTGGTCAGCCCCAGCCACGAGGCCCTGCTGCCCAATGTTCCCCCGGAAAACTTCGCGGCCTTGGCCGAGGCGGCGCTTGAAGCCTGACAGTAGGAAAGGAAGAGGTTCATGGACGACCGGAAGTATGTGCGCGTGGACGAGAGCATGGTCGAGGGGGCGGTTTCATGCGAAACGGGGGAGGGGTGGATTCGGCCCTGGCGGCTGCCCTTTGCCCGGCTGGACCTCTTTCCCGATGCGGAGGGACTCCAGTTGCGGGCGAAATTCGCGGCGGGTGTGCGTCTGCGCTTCGCCACGGACGCGGACGCCTTCGCCCTCGAAGTCCTGCCCCAGGAGGCGGCACGCAAGTTCGATCTGACTCTCGACGGGGACATCCTGCACAGCGTCACCCTCGATGCCCAGGGCACGGCGGTCGAGTTCCCCGGCCTGCCCGCCGGGGAGAACATCTACGAGCTTTGGCTGCCGACCAACGCCAGCGTCGAGCTGTCCTATCTGGCCCTGCCGGCGGGGGCGAGTTTCCGGGTACCCGCCGACCCGCGTCCGAAATGGGTGACCTACGGCAGTTCGATCACCCATTGCGGCGGTGCCACCAGCCCGGCCCGGTCCTGGCCCTCCACCGCCGCGCGGGCGCGGAATCTCAACCTCACCTGCCTGGGCTACGGCGGCCAGTGCCACCTCGAACCGATGGTGGCCCGCATGATCCGCGATCTTCCCGCCGACATCATCAGCCTCAAGCTGGGAATCAACGTCCAGGGCGGCAGCTCGCTCAGCGGGCGGACCTTCAAGCCC
>LVAZ01000128.1 GCA_001603055.1 Victivallales bacterium Lenti_02 | reverse complement strand
ATCCGCTGTCTCCTCGAACGCCAGCCCCCCCGGCCCGGCGCGCGCTTCGTGAATGTCTCCCTCTCCAACTCGGGTTTGCAGATCACCCGGAGCTAGCCCACTCCCCGGGACCGCGAAAGGCCCCGCCATATGGACGATTTCAATCTGGCGAACAGCCCGATCCGCATCCTCCTCGTCGAGGACAATCCCCTCGACGCAGACCTCTTCCGGAGCTATCTCGCCCTGGCCAATATGGCCATGCCCCACGTCGCCGTGGCCGAACGCCTCGCCGAAGCGATCCGCCTGGTGCAGGCCGAGGAATTCGACGTCATCTTCCTGGACTACAAGCTGCCCGACAGCGAGGGCGTCGAATCCCTCGCCCGGCTCAAGGCCAAAATCCCCCATGTGCCCATCGTCGTGCTCACCGGGCTCGACGACGACCAGAAGGGGCTGGACATGGTGCTGCACGGCGCCCAGGATTATCTGGTCAAGGACCGGGTCAACGAGAGCATCCTCTGGCGGGTGCTGCGCTACTCCATCGCCCGCAAGCTGACCGAGGCCCGGCAGCGCGAGTTCGAGGAGCGGCTACGCGAAGCCCAGCGCGCCGAAAGCCTCGCCCGTCTGGCCGGAGGCATCGCCCACAGCTACAACAACCTGCTCACCAGCATCATGGGAAACACCTCCCTGGTTCTCGGCAATATCGCTCAGACGGACCCGAACCGCGAGTTCCTGCGCGAAATCCAGAAGGCCGCCAAGCGCGCCGCCGTGCTCACCAATCAGATGCTCACCTACTCCGGCCAGTGCCGGGGCACGCTGGCCCCGGTCGAGCTGGGCGAATTCGTCACCCGCATGGCCCCCTTCCTGCGCACCGTCCGCGAAGGCGATGGACCCATTTCCTACGGGGTGGAGCCCAAGGTCTTCGTCCAGGCCGACGTCGCCCAGTTGCAGCAACTGCTCGTGAATCTGGTCGAAAACGCCCAGGAGGCGGTGGCCGAACAGACACGCAGAGGAATCCCGGGCCGGGTGGAGGTGGCCGTCTCCACGGTCGAGATCACCCAGACCCGCGTCCTCAGCGGCCCCGGCGAACATGGCACCCTGACCCCCGGCACCTACGCCCGGATCGCGGTGACCGACACCGGCACGGGCATGGACGAGGCGACCCTCCTCAAGGCGTTCGATCCCTTCTTCTCCACCAAATTCACCGGGCGGGGCCTGGGCCTGGCCAGCGTCCTCGGCATCGTCCGGGGGCATCGCGGCGTCCTGCATGTGCGCAGCGAGGTGGGCAAGGGCACCACCTTCCTGATCCTTCTGCCCGTTCTCGCCGCCACCGATATCCCCGGCGAGGAGGAGGAAAGCAGCAGCGCCCCGCTCGACGGACGCGGCCTGATGCTGGTGGCCGACGAGGAATCGCTGGTGGCCACCGTGACCCGCAAGATTCTGGAACGCTACGGCTACACCGTCCAGCCCGCCGCCAACCCCACCAGCATCGCCAAACTCGTCGCCCGGCACCGCGGCGAGATCATCTGCATCCTGGTCGATTGCGGCATGCTGAAAGACCCCGCCACCTTCGTGCGCGACACCCTCGAACAGGCCCCGAACAGCGGCATCCTGCTCACCAGCGACAGCGAGGAACTACCCCTCGATCTGTCCCCGTTCGCCGGACGGGTGGCCTACCTCCGCAAGCCCTACCTCCCGCGCGAACTCATGCACCGGGTCCAGAGCATCAGCGGATGCGGCGGCGGCCAGCCGGACGCATAGGCGCGGCCGCCCCGGCCCGTCAGTTCCAGACCGTCTTGTTGGCCCAGGGCAGATAGTTGTCGAAGATGGTCTTCGCCGTCACCAGATAGACGGAGCGGTACCACTGCACATGCCCGTCGATGAAGGTGACGTTCAGCCCCCCGTTGTGGCGCTCCTGGGAACCCGCCTCGCAGCCCCCGGCATAGTCGCTGCTGTCGCGGGGCCGGAAATAGATGCGCCCCAGGGCCGGACCGATGTGGATGAGGGAGGACGGCTGGAATATCTGGCTCTCCTTCAGCCCCCCGTCGTTGCCGACGCCCCGGCAACTGATGCCGTAATGGGACCAGGAGATGATGTTCCGGTAGGAGGGATGCACACAGTTCGCTCTCAAATCGCCGCCGTTGGTGCTTTTCGAGGGATCGCGGTGGACCGCCTCGTCGTTGACGTAGGCATGGAGCAGGGAGATTCCCGGCACGCGGTTTTCGCTGCATGCCGATCCGTCCACCCACATGGGGCGCGCCCCCACATACAGCGAATGGTTGTCCAGAGCGTACATGCTCGCCGCCAGCCCCAGTTGCTTCATGTTGCCCACGCAACTGGTCTGCCGCGCCTTCTCCCGGGCCTTGCTCAAGGCCGGCAGCAGCATCGAGGCCAGAATCGCGATGATCGCGATCACCACCAACAACTCGATCAGGGTGAAACAACGCTTCATGGGACGGCTCCTTGCGCGGGGTTCCATACTGACAAAGATGAGACAGACCCTTCCTTTGTGAATATATGGTGAATTCTTCCGCAAAACAAACCTGTCCCCCTATCCGGGCCACCGGCCAGTTCCCTCAGCGTTTCGGTTTCCCGAAAAGGCGGGCGAGGGCGTGGCGGCCGACGGGGGAGACGTGGAGTTCGGCCCGGTCGGCGTGGTAGATGCGGGCGAGTTCCCCGAAACAGCGGTCGCTTTCGTCGGTGGGGCGTCCCGCCGAGCGGCGGAGCGCGTCGTCGAGCTGCGCCCGCAGGTACAGCACCCGCCAGCGCCAGGCGGCGCGGCGTTCCGGCGGCAGTTGCGCGTCCACCTGCCGCATGGTCTGCCAGACTTGGGCTGGCTCGCCGGTCGCAGGCAGGGCATAGATGCGGGGCAAAGGATCGGTGAAGCCCTCCCAGCCGCCGCCGTCCATGACCGTCTCGATGCCCCGGCGGTCCAGACCGTGCGCCATGCCTGCTTCAAGCGCGAAAAGCGCCTCGACCACTTCGTCGGCCACGGCGGGGGAGAATTCGGCGGCGGCGTACTCGCGGGCGATGTCGCGGGTGCCGCGCCCGCCATCCCAGTTGAGCTGGAGATGGAGCACCTTGTTGAAGTCCTCGAAGATGCCTTCCGAATAGGGGAAGCCGCCCGCCAGCCGGTGGCCGACGGTCTGCCAGTACTCCTGCCAGTGCCGGGGCCGGGGATTGGCGCCGAAGCCGCCCCAGGGCGACATGCCGTGCATGCTGATTTCGGGGAAGTTCACTGCGGGCAGATTGCCGGGGAAGCCGTGGGCGAGGGGATAGTCCGGGAACCCCTTGTAGTCGTCGGCCAGCAGGTAGTCCGCCCAGTCCGGCGCCCCGGCGGCAAAGGCTTGGCTGAGCCCTTCCCATTCCCCTTTGACGAAGTGGTCGAAGTACCAGGTGGAGAGCACCAGCTTCGCCGCCGGATAGCGCTGGCGGAGCAGACGGGCCAGCGGTTCGGCAACCGTGAGAAAGCCGTTCGCGCCCCAGGGCGCGCACTTCGCGCAGGTGCAGCCGCCCTGGTCGTAGGGCCAGATGACGAGGAAGCCGAGATTCACGTCGGCGAAGGCATCGAGCATCTCACCCCGCCAGCGGAGAATCAGCTCCAGCCCGCCGGGCTGGTTCGGGCAGATTTCCACATGGTAGTGCCCGCCCGGCGGGGCGAAATAGCCGTCGTGCCCCGCCGTCCAGTCCGCCCGCAGTTCGGCGGGGCTCGAGGAATAGGCCTCGTTGGCCAACAGCATGAGACCGGGCCGCATGCCCACGCCTTCCGCCGCGCGCAGCATGGCCCGCAGCCGTGCGATCATCGCCTGCGCCGCCGGATCGTCGATCCCCGAATAGTGGTGCATGTCGAACCACACCGTCAGGGTGTTGCAGCCCCACAGCGCCAGTTCCTCGATGTACCGGCACACGTCCGCGATGGGCGCATCATGGTAGAAGTTGTGGAAATGGGTCGCGAAATAGATGGTGCGCACCGGTTTTTCCGGCGCCGAGGTGCCGCGCCAGCCCGGCTCGCGCCGGTGCTTGCCGACCCCGTACAGCAGGCCGTTCTCGTCGTTGCCCACGATCCGCGCCCGACCGTCCCCGCCGTCCTCGATCCGGAACCCCTCCGCGCCGATGCCGGGGCAGATGGCCAGACTGACGTCCCGCCCCTCCAGGAAACCGACCGCCTTCTCGACCAATGCCGTCCGTTCGCATTCCAGCTTCATCCGCTGTCTCCTTTCAGCCATGCGCGCGCGGAAGTCCCGCGATGGCCAGGCTTTGCCGCAATCTGTCCAGCCCTACGGATAGCCCGTCATCCGGAACGCTGCAATCCGGCAGGCAGGCTAAAAATGGCTGGCACCCGCCGCGTTTCCCCGTGTCGAAAGGAAGGAAAACTTGACAGAAGCGCTGTACGCGCAATATCTTTGCGTCGAATTAGGAAACCGGACGGATTTCGCGCCCGTCCCCGAACCCGGATTCGGCACCGCGAGCCGATCAACGAGGGTCCTGCCATGAAAGTCGTGCTCATCATTCTGCTGCTCATCGTGGGTGCGGTCGCCTATCTGCTCTTCGGTCCCTCCTCCGGCTCCTCCTCGCCCTCGGCGCCCGACACGCCGGCGGTGGCCCAGCCCGGCGGCAACGTGAATGTGCCGGTGGCGCCGGGCGGTTCCCAACCCGCCTCCGCCGACCAGCCCAAGCAGCGCATGCCCATGGGCACCTCCTTCGTCGAGGACGCCGGCGCGGTCGCCGCCTATGGCATGGGCCATACCCAGGTCATGATCAAGAACCGCACCGCCACCAAGATCGACGAGATCAACAAGAAGCAGACCGACCAGCTCAACAAGGAGCTGGGGCAGTAGATCGCTTCACCCTGAGCCAACCATCGCCGGGCCAACCCCAAACCAAGGGGCTGGCCCGGTTGCTTTGCGACCTGTGAAAAATGGCTGGTGCTGGGAGAAGGCAAGGCACTGAGAACAGCCCGGCGGCAAGGTTTTGAGCCTTCCCCCGGTGGGCGGCATGTAGCCTGTAGGGGCGAGGCTTGCCCTCGCCCGGCCTCTCGGCCAACCGAAACGGGTCGCAACCTATGCCCTTTCCCCTGACTCCGACTCCCGCAAGGAGGTGGGCGCAACACCTTGCTGCCGAGCTTCCTTCTTTCACCGGTCGGTCCTTTTTCGCGTCGCCCATTTGACGGCACGGGCTGCTCGGATTAGTGTATTACTACAATGATACACAAAGGAGGCGCCCGATGCTGTTCCGATACGATGCGCGAAGCGGAGTCCCCATCTTCCGGCAACTGGAGGAGCAAATCCAGCGGGGGGTTCTCTCCGGGGCGCTGGCCGTCGGCGAGAAGCTGCCCGCCGTGCGCGACCTGGCGGCGGAGCTGGGGGTGAATCCCATGACGGTGAGCAAAGCCTACTCCCACCTGGAAATGGAAGGCTGGGTGGAGCGCCAGCGGGGGGTGGGGCTGTTTGTGCGGCCGCGCCCGGCTGCGGCCGAGGACGAGGAACGGCTGCGCCTGCTTTCCGAATCATTGCGCGCTGCGGCCTTCTGCGCCGTCCAGATGGGCATCCCCCTGGCCGAAGCGCTGCAACTTCTGGAACGTCACTACCGGGCCTTGAGCAAGAACGAGGAGTAACCGCCATGTCCGCCTGCGATAAACCCGTCGTCGAAATGGAAAAAGTGACCAAGCGCTTCGGCTCCACCACGGCGCTGGATGGCGTGAGCCTGGCCCTGGCGCCCGGCCACATCGTCGGCCTGCTGGGAACCAACGGCTCGGGCAAAACCACTCTGCTCCGTCACCTCGTGGGGCTCTACCTGCCGGACGCGGGCCGCTGCCGAACCCTGGGCTGCCCGGCGGAACAGCTCGCCCCGGAGCAGATGGCCCGCATCGGCTACGTGGACCAGGAGGGGGAATTGCTGGAATGGCAGACCGTCCGCCAGCTCGTCGCCTATGTCCGCGCCTACTACGACCACTGGAACAGCGAGCTGGAACAGCGGCTCATCGCCGAATTCGAGCTGCCGCTGGCAACCCGCGTGTTCACCCTGTCGCCGGGAGTGCGCCAGCGTCTCGCGATTCTGCTGGCCGTCTGCCCGGAACCGGACCTGCTCATTCTGGACGAGCCGGCCTCGGGGCTGGACCCCATCGCCCGCGCCCAGTTCCTGGATTTGCTCATGGAGATAATCCAGCGGCCAGACCGCTCCATCCTCGTCTCGTCCCACATCCTCAGCGACGTGGAGAAGGTGATCGACCATGCGCTCATCATGCACGAAGGACGCCTCGTCCGCGACTGTCCCTTCGAGGAATTGCAGGAGGAGTTTGCCCGCCTGACCATCACCGGGTCCGCGCCCCTGCCGAACCCCCTGCCCTTCGCGAACCTCCTTTCCGGCTCGGTTTCGGGCCGGGACGGCGAGGCCGTGGTCCGGCACGCGGACCCGGCGGCGATCCGGGCCTTCGAGAACACCCACCAGGCCAAGGTGGAGAGGCGCGGGCTCAGCCTCGAGGAAATCTACCGCTGCGTCATGCAGATCGAGAAGAAGGAGCGGTGAGATGAGCATTCTGGCCGCCAATCTGAAACACCTCCATCAGCGCCGGGCCCTGTGGCTGTTCTACATCTTCTGCCTGATCTACATCCTGTTCTGCCTGGTCAAGGGCCAGCGAATCAGCCTGCTGTTTCTGGCCTTCGGGGTCGGCACCCTGCTCGGCAGTTGCCAGCGGGAAGTCATGTCCCGCCCGTTCACGTTTCTCCTGCCCCGGCACGCCTGGCTTGTCCCCCGCCAAGCCTTGGTCCAGGGCGTGTTCCTCGGCGGGATCACCGCGCTCTGCTGGCTGGAGATTCCCGGCCGGGTCTGGACCCACCTGCCGACCGGCTTTCTGCTGGGCACCAGTTCCTACCTGCTGGGCACGCTGCTGGGCTTTGCCCTGCCGTATCTCGCCCCGGTTTTCCTCGTCTTCCTGCCCATGATTTTCACGCTGAACATGCTTTCAAGGGATGCACTGGCGGTTGACCGGGCGTTGCAGACCCATGTTGTCTGGGCCGGAGCGGTTGCCCTTCTCATCCTCGCCTGGGCCTGGTATCGCCTGAGCCGACGGGACCTGGCCCGGCATTGCCAGACCGTCCATTCCCTCTTCCTGTTCGAGGCCTTCGACTCGGCCAAGGTCAACCAGTACCATCGCCGACGCCATGCCCAGCGCGCCTCGGCCCAGTCGGAATCCGCCGGCACGGCCTTGGCGCGGACCTGCATCCGCGGCATCCACCGGAGCCAGCCGGAAAGCCTGCGCCGTTACATCTATGTCGTCTGCGTCAGAGTCTTCGGGAACCTGACTCTCCGCCGCCTGGCGAATATGAGTGTACCCCTGCTGGTGATGGTCTTCGGCCTGGTGTATGGCGGGAAAGGAGCTGTCGGTTATTTCATCGTCTTCCCCGCCATACTGGTGCGTGGGGCCATGTATCCGCAGGTCAATCCCTTTCTCCCGGTTGGCCGCCGCCAACGCCGGATGCAGGCGGGCGTCCATCTGCTCGCCCTGACCCTGCTGGCTACCACGCTTACCCTGCTCACGATCCTTGCCACCCGGTTCGCCGCCCCCTGGATGCCGCCAATCTCCTTCGGCAGAATCAGCCTGCATCCTCAGTCATTGTCCCTCTTCTACTCGATATTCCCGGTATGCGTGCTTCCGCTGGCCTATGCGACCCATGTTTGGTGCAAAAAGAACTTTGTGCTCGCCGCCCTGCTCTGGCTGGTGCCCCTGATGTTCGCGGGAACGGTCCTGGTGCAGATCCATTCCCATCCGTCGCCACTGGTGTTGTTTGGCATGTCCCTCGTCTCCCTGCTCCTGGCCCTCGTGGTCCTGGGCCATCATTTCCGGCGGCGGGACCTGGTGTAGCCGGATTCAGCGGGTGGCGACTTCGAGGACGGACTGGGCGGCGCGGCGGCTGGCGG